>NC_014393.1:3095424-3404967 GCF_000145275.1 Clostridium cellulovorans 743B | reverse complement strand
ACTTAATAGGAGCAATATATATTTTAGATTGGAATATATATATTTATGTTATGATTAATTATAACCATTTTAGTTTATCTTCATATAATAATATATAAAGTATTATACGGAAGTGTAGATATGGTTTTTGGAGTAATATTAGTAATTTTTTATGCCATATACATGATTTATCTAAGTACATCTATAAATGAAGCTTCAAAAATACTAAAAAATAGTGAGTTATGGTTATTAACTGTAAGTAGGATGAAATTTGTATATTTTATTCTAGTTGCAATGCTTCCTTTAATGGTATTAACTCTTTTCTTTTGGCAAGATTATGTTATGTCAATTGCGATTACGCTGTTGTCTATGCTGGGATTTATAGATATTATATTGACAATAGAACGAATTGAATATAGTGAAACAAAAATATTGGTTCCTCTTTATATTGTTTATATTATTTTAGCTGTGGTTACTTTTGGAGCGTGGCTTCTTTAAATTTATTTTAGTATGAAAGAAATTCTTTTTTGATAGAGTTTCTTTTTTTATTGCACATATTTGATTATCCCCAAATCATATTATTTATATGGGGTGTTAAAAATGAAAATCTTTATTGTTAATGATGAGTATGACTTTATTCTTTGGTTTTTATGTGTAGTAATATTGCTGTTACAGGGAAGTATTGCTGGGTTCATTACTGCAAGTAGTCAAAGGCAGTATAAAGTCTTAAAAAAACCAAAGATATCTCCGCCACCAATTATATTTCCGATAGTTTGGAATATATTATTCATCCTTATGGCGACAGCAATCTATAGAATAATGATGCTGTGGACTCAAGGTTATGACGTAAGGCTTCCGTTATCATTATTTTTAATACAAATTATACTTAATTTCATCTGGTCTATAATATTTTTCAAATATAAGAAGAGGGGACTTGCTGTTTTAGAACTTATAGTACTTATTGTTTTTATTATACTTACTATGTTATCATTTTTTATGGTAGATAAAATTTCGTTTTTTCTAATGCTACCATATCTTCTTTGGACACTATTTGCTTTATATTTGAACTACAGTATTTGGAGATTAAATAAATCTAATATAAAATAATAAACAAAAGGGGCAAGCTTTTTAACTATGCCTCTTTTGTTTATTATTTATAATTAATTTTATTTTTCAGCAGGTCTTTCCATCGCTTTATCTGCAGCCGAAGCGTTTTTTGTAGCAGCTTCTCTATCTAATTTCATTTCTTCAACAGTTTTAACCTGGAGCCGTGCAGCTCCTTCGAAGGATTTAGTCTTAATTAAGTTGCCAGATGCAAGTCTAATTTTAGCTTTTTCTATAGCTGAAGAATATTGAGGAAGCCACTGCTCCTGTGCAACAAGGATTTCATCAACTAATTGCCAAATCTCAGGCGGATTGCATACTGCTCCAACCAAAGGATCTAACATCATAGATTGTCTCAATAATAAATCGTCACCTTTTACTGCAGCTTCAACAGCCATTCTTTGAACAGATATACTATTATTGCATACTGCAGCACAACCTAATGGTAAATCTCCAACCCTTGGTATATTGATTCCGTTTTTGTCTACATAACCTGGTACTTCTACTATAGCATCAGCTGGCAAATTTGTAATTGTTCCATTGTTTATTACATTAAAATGGCCTCTATATATTCTTCCAGTTTCCAAGCCTTCAATAATATATGAGCCATGCTCGTGACTTCTATTTTCTTCTGCAAAAACAAAAGATGGCTCTTTCATCCAATTTGGAAAGTCTGTTTCAAACCAATTTCTACCTTCAGTACATACTCTTAAATAACCTCCAGTTTCACCATTAATCCAACAGCCTAAGTCTATCCAATCTTTAATTTCATCTAGACGCTTACGATACCAAGGAACATATTCACTTAAATGACCATTAGATTCTGTACTATAATAGCCAAAGCGTCTTAACATATCAATTCTAACTTTTTCTGTTTTAGAGTATTCAGGATGCTTCTCGAAAGCTTCTAACAATTTAGCCTTCATATCCTGGCCCTTATGCGTAACTTGTATGTACCAGGTTTGATGATTTATACCAGCACAAATTATATCTACTTCTTCTTGTTTTAAACCAAGTACTTCGGCTATTTGATGGTGGCCACCTTGAACACCATGGCAAAGTCCTATAGTATGAACTTTACCGTATTTGTTGCAAGCCCAAGTTATCATAGCATTTGGATTAGCATAATTTAGCATAATGCAATCTGGTGCAGCTACCTCACGAATATCTTTACAGAAATCAAGTATTGCTGCAATCCCTCTTTGGCCATACATTATTCCACCAGCACATAGAGTATCTCCGACACATTGATCTATTCCATATTTTAATGGTATATCTACATCAAGTTTAAATGCGTCAAGTCCACCAATTCGAACCACATTAAATACATATTTAGCCTCTTTTAGAGCTTCTCTTCTATTAGTAGTAGCTTCTATCTTAATATTTAAGTCGTTTTCATCAATATCTCGTTGACACAGCTTAGTAACCATATCTAGATTTTCTTCGCTGATATCAGTGAAAGAAACTTTAATATCTGAAAACTCTTTTACTGAAAGTATGTCTCTTAAAAGACCTCGAGTGAAACCGATACTTCCAGCACCTATAAATGTAACCTTAAATGACATATAACAACCCCCTTGATATATTAATAAATCAATCAATGAATTAATCAATCGATTAAATAGGAACAAATCAATTGATTAATTTTATTATAATTCTTCTAGCAGTAGCTAGTTTTCAAAATATAGACTACATAAAGTCAATATGTAAGAAAATCCGACTTTTTTTATGACCAAGAAGATATGTAAATTGATTTCCTATACTTATAAGGGGATATACCTGTACACTTTTTAAATACTTGAGAAAAATATTGACGACTATTTATTCCCACATAACTACAGATATCTATTATTGGTATATCGGTGTTAGAAAGTAACATTTTTGCTTTTTCAATTCTAAAAAGAGTTACATATTCTGTAATTGTATGTCCTGTATGTTTCTTGAAAATTCTGTTTAGATAGTCTTCATTTATATTGACATAGGAGGATATATCTTTGATTGTTATGTCTTTGTCGTAATTCATACTTATAAAATGTTTAGCTTTATTGATATAAATATTTGAAGTTGATGTATTCTCATTGCTCATAGCAACTTTAGATATTTTAAGCAGTAGCTCGTAAAATAAAAGTTGTATAGAAAATTGGTTTTCTTCACTTTCCATTCCCAATTGAATAACTATATTTTTTAAGGAATGATATATATCATTATTGTCTTTAAGCAATAAGAAAGGACATCTCATTTCGAATAGTAATGCAATGCTTTTAACCTTCTCAATAAGTAGCCTTATGGAGGTAAGAATATCAGAATCTTCAATAAAAGAAAATTCTATATTAAGCATTCTACAAGATTTTTCACCTAAGACTATAAGTCTATGTACAGTGCCAGCATCTAACAAAATAAAATCGCCTTTCTTTAGTTTAAGATTATTAACGTTATCGGTAGCTACATCGATTTCACATTGTCCATCTATTACATACATAATTTCAACTCTATCATGGGTATGATAATCCATTTTATAATTTATCCATTGACGAAAGTAGTAGGTATTTATAATTGGTCTATAATCTTTATTTAACAATTTAGGATTATATAAGCTATTGGTAATCAAAAATTGCCACCTCATTTTTATTAGTCTTTTATAATCTAGATAATACCTTATTTACCGCTAAAATGTATAGAGATGAAAAAAAGTATTATAAGGCTTTAGTAAAAGGTTTCAAGTATAATGACTATTGTTTGGGGAATAACACAAATATATTGTAATGCTATTTGAATAGAATTATTTACTTTATTTTTTAGAAATATTGTTAGGTAATTTGAAAGTAATACTTTATATTCTTTAATAGATCGAAGGTGGAAATATGATTAATAGAGTTGGATATGCTTGTATAAACAATAGTTTAAAGCCAAGAGGATTTCAGGAATGTAGATTAAGCTCCATATATAAGCAGGGTATAGATTATTTAAGGAGCAAGATAATTAATAATTTGCAGCTGACTAAGGAGATATTAGAGTGGAATGTTGAAAATGAAATATTCATGTATAGAGCTACAAGTAACCTATTGCCTTTAGTAGGTCATCCAGAAATATTGAGGGATTTTCATTGGCGATGGGAAGAGGACCAAGAGATACGAGAAAGATTTGATGAGATTAAAAATATTGTACAAAAAAATCGTATAAGATTATCGCTACATGCAGACCAATTTATGGTGCTAAATAGCTTAAATGAAAAGGTAGTTGATAATAGTATAAAGTATTTAATAGCTCAATATCAGCAGTTGATTCTTCTTGGTGGAGTGGATATTATCATTCATACTGGTGGTGTTTATGGTGATAAGAACAAATCACTGGAGAGATTTATAAATGTCTTTAGAGAATTGCCAGAGGGAATACAAAGAACCTTAAGACTAGAAAATGATGATATTTCCTTTAATTTAGATGATGTTTTATATGTAAATGAAAAAACAGGTATCCCTATTGTTCTGGATGTGCATCACCATCGTTGTAATATGGAGAGAGAGATTAATCATCAAGATATAATAAAAATCAATGAAGGCTGGAAGGACACAGGGCTTATTCCTAAAATGCACATTAGCAGTGGAAAATCAGATGATTATGACAAAAGGCATAGCGATTATATAGCTGAAGATGATATAACTGCTTTTATAGATTTGATTGGTGATATTGATGTGGATTTGATGGTAGAGGCAAAAGAAAAGGAACAGGCAGCACTAAATTTAATAAAATTTGTCCACAGTAAAATTTTAGGTGAAAAACTTGTGTTTTTATGATGAAGTACTCCATTTTCATAGAAAAGTAGTATATACTATTTATGAGAAGCGGGGTGAATTTTATGGAAAAGGATATAAATAATAGAGTCTTTTTCGGAAAAAAGAAGAGTGATTTTGGAGATATAAGAGAAAATGATGATTTTATCGATCCTTTTGGACTAGAAAAGCAAGACATCATAGAAGAAAAGGGGAATACTGATCCATTTGTTAAGGATCAGTTTGAGACCTCTTTCGAGTTCAAGGAAAGAATTGAGGATATAGGGAAAATTATTTTAGGAAAAGCTATAATAGAGAAAAATAAAGAAGATAAAACCACAGGACTCCTTGCTTTTAAAGTTATGATTTCTAAGGAGATAACTATTAAAAATCGTGATTTTGATGTTTTTTATATAGATACAAAGGAAGAAGATATAGACAGAATTTTTAGGGATAGCCAGCAGATAACCGCTAATTTAATAGCTCGTCTTAAGGTGATAGATAATGCTGCTTATATAGATGAAAAAAGAGTATACTTAGATTGTGAAGGTAAATTGATAAAAGTCAACGCAGTTTCATTAAGAATGCATATTGATGAAACAATTTATGATTTTCATGCACGTATAGTCAATTTGCCAGATATAAATATAGGTGTTGCTAGATTGATCAAGTCAAAATATGATATAGACACAGAAATTTTTCCTGTAGCATTGTATTATTATAAGTGGTTAGACAATGTAGAAAAATTTGAAAATGGATATCTTGAATTAGATAGATTTGTTTCAAGAGAGATATATAATATAAGCTCCTACCATGATCTTTATGGAAATTTTGAAATAGAGGATAATAGAGTTAGAGTAGCAAGAGTATATATGAAAGTTAAGAACTCTAAAAGGATTTTGGAATTTGACCTTTTAAATTCTAAATATATTGGCGATATAAAACCAGGTCATAAGGATGATAAAGAAACTTTAGTAGAATTGAAAGCTAAGGCTGAAGCTGGTGATGTAATCTCTAGAGTACAATTAGGAGATATGTATTACAACGGTCAAGGTGTTGTTTGTAATTACGAAGAAGCTCTTAAATACTATAAAAAAGCTTCAGAAAGTGGACATGGAAGGAGCTCCTATGTAGTTGGAGATATGTATTATAGGGGAAAAGGTGTTGAAATAAATACCTTAACTGCACTTGAGTATTTTAAGAAAGCTGTAGATGAGAATTATGGTGAAGCAGCATTCAAAGTGGCTACTTTTTATTTAAATGGTAAGAATGTTTCTAAGGACAATAAGGAAGCAATGAAATGGTTAATAAAAGCACATGAATTAAGGCAAAACGTTGCTACATATAAAATTGCATCTATGTACTTTAGTGGAATAGGTGTTGAAAAAAATCTTAAAGAAGCTTTCAAATGGTTTTACATTGCTGCTGAAAGAGGGGATATAAAAAGTGCCTTTAAGGTAGCGTTCATGTATTACAAAGGAAGAGGTGTAGAACGAGATTATGATGAAGCCTTAAAATGGTATAAGGTTGCAGCGGATAATAATAATGTTGATGCATTATACTGGCTTGGCGAAATATATTATATAGGCAAAGGTATTCAAAAAAATAATGAAAGAGCTATGCGTTATTTTAAAAAGGCTGCAGCCTTAGGAGATACAAGAGCCAAAAATAAAATTGCACAAATTGAAGCAAAACCCGCAATGGAAATAAATGCTGAGCAAGAAATAAATCCAAATTAGCAGATATTATAAGGGAAGTAGTATATCTGATAAATATGGTTGACAGAACCTTGTTTATATATATATAATTGTATAACGGAACTTGATAAGTAAATTAATGTTTATATTAAATATTCTTATTAAGGGTTAGTTTCGTTTTTATACATAGGTAAAATTAATAATTGTAAATTCAATGATGAGAAGAGTAGAAAATGTTATATCTTCAGCGAGTAGAGGTTTGGTGCAAGCTCTATAGGTAGATGTTTTTGAAGAGAATCTCTAAGAAGTGTCTAAGCGTTTGTACGTGAGGATAACCGTTAACCACGTTATGGTTTTAAGTGGACAATTAAGGTAGCTTATTAAGATACCTTAGTCAATTAGAGTGGTACCGCGGATAATCCGTCTCTTGTATTTTAAGAGGCGGTTTTTTATTTTTTGTTATGCTAATAATATAGATACCCAACTAAAAATTAGACTCAATTTTGAGAAGACATTGATTTACGGTGGGAATCCTATAAGAAACTAAGAAACTTATATATATGAAATGTAGAGGAGATTGAAAATGGACTATAAACAACTAATATCAGAAAAAATATGTAGCACAGTAGAATTAGAAGTGAATTTTGTCTGTGGACTTTTGGAAGTACCTCCGAAACCAGAGATGGGGGATTATGCTTTTCCTTGTTTTCAATTAGCAAAGACTTTAAGAAAAGCTCCAAATGCTATAGCTGTTGAAATAGCAGAAAAGATAAATAAAGAGGGCTTTGAAAAGGTGGAATCACTAGGACCATATGTTAACTTTTTCTTAGATAAAGGTGTTTTCACAAAGAATATCGTGGAAAAAGTATTATCAGAAGGTGATTCATATGGATCTTCGGATTTTGGTCAAGGTAAGAATATATGTATAGATTACTCATCTCCTAATATAGCAAAGCCTTTCCATGTTGGACATTTATTCACCACTGTTATAGGTAATTCTCTATACAAAATGTTTAATTTTGTAGGTTATAATTCTATTGGAATAAATCATCTTGGAGATTGGGGTACTCAATTTGGAAAGCTAATCTATGCATATAAGCATTGGTCAAATGAAGAAGATTTAGAAAAAGACCCAATAAAGGAACTTTTAAGAATTTATGTTAAGTTCCATGATGAAGCAGAGAAAGATGAAACTCTTGAAGATGAAGGAAGAGCATATTTCAAGAAGCTAGAAGATGGAGATAAAGAAGCAACAGAATTATGGCAAAGATTTAAGGATGTATCTTTAAGGGAGTTTAAAAAGGTTTATGACCTTCTTGGGGTAGATTTTGATTCTTATGCTGGAGAAAGTTTTTATAATGATAAGATGGATGTAATTGTAGAAGAATTAAAAAATAAAAAACTCCTTGTTGAAAGTAATGGAGCTCAAGTAGTTAATCTTGAAGAATACAATATGCCGCCTTGTATAGTCCTAAAATCTGATGGAGCTACAATTTACGCTACAAGAGATTTAGCAGCTGCAAATTATAGAAAAAATACATATGATTTTGAGAAGTGTATCTATGTTGTTGGAAAGGACCAAAGCCTTCACTTTAAGCAAATTTTTAAAGTACTTGAGCTTATGGGAAATGATTGGGCAAAGGAATGTCACCATGTTCCTTTTGGACTTGTAAGATTTGCAGATAAGAAATTATCTACAAGAAAAGGCGACGTTATCTTCTTAGATGAACTTTTAGCTGAATCAGTAGCTAAAACTTTAGAGATTATAAATGAAAAGAATCCAAACCTTGAAAATAAAGAAGATGTTTCTAAAAAGGTTGGTATTGGAGCTATGATCTTTACATACCTAAAGAACTCTAGAGAAAAGGATATTGTCTTTGATTGGAAGGAAATGCTAAGCTTCGAAGGAGAAACAGGTCCATATGTTCAATATACTTATGCAAGAGCTAAGAGTATCTTAAGAAGAATTGGGGAAGGTAGTGGAGAATGCGACTATACTTTATTATCTTCAAAAGAAGAATTTGAACTTGCTAAGTCATTGGAAGGTCTTCAAGCAGCGATATTCCAAGCAATTGAGAAGTTGGAACCTTCAATTGTTACAAGATATGTAATAGAAGTATCGAAAGCTTTCAATAAATTCTATAATGCTTGTCAAATAACTACTGCTGAAGATTCAGTAAAAAATGCAAGATTAAAATTAGTATCAGCTACCACCGTAGTTATAAAAAATGCTCTTAATTTACTAGGGATAGATGCTGTGGAACAAATGTAATCATACTAAGTTAGGAGATGAAGGTATGAATAAGGTTAAATGGGGAATAATGGGTACAGGTGCTATTGCAAATACTGTAACAGAGGCGATAAAAATTATTCCTGAAGCAGAACTTGTAGCAGTAGCTTCTAGAACAATAGAAAAAGCAGAAGAATTTAAAAATAAACATGGAATGAAACTTGCTTTTAGTAGTTACGAAGAATTAGCTAAAAGTGAGGATATAGACATAGTATATGTAGCAACTCCACATTCTTTCCATAAGGAAAATGCTATTTTGTGTATTAATAACGGGAAGCATGTGTTGTGCGAAAAACCATTTACAATTAATGCAAAAGAAGCAAAGGCAGTCATTGACTTTGCAGAAGAGAAGCAAGTGTTTTTGATGGAAGCAATGTGGACCAAGTTTTTACCAGTTATAAAAAAAGCAAAGGAATGGGTAGATAATGGTGAAATCGGTGATGTTACAATGGTCAACGGTAACTTTTGTTTCTATGCTACAATAAGAGATGCGAAAGCTAGACTATTTAATCCTGAGTTAGCGGGAGGTTCTCTTTTAGATATAGGGATATATCCTATATCCATTGCGTCAATGATTTTTGGAAGAGAGCCAGAAGAGATATTAACTACTGCTTTAATCAGTGAGACAAATGTAGATGAACAAGCAGCAATGATTTTTAAATATCCTAGTGGGGCTATAGCGACCTTAAGCTGTTCCTTTAATAATGACTCTGATTCAGACTTTAATATATTTGGAACTAAAGGGAGAATACATATTCCAAGCTTTTGGGGAGCTGTAGAAGCCACACTTGTTAAGAATAATGGAGAGAAAGAATTGTTCAGAAAAGAACATATAAAGAATGGTTATGAATATGAGATCCAAGAGGTATGTGATTCTATAATAAATGGAAAAGTGAAAAGTGACTTTTTGCCTCCAAAGGATACTTTAGCTATTCTTAGAACTTTAGATAAAATAAGAGAAATATGGGGGCTTAAATATCCTTTGGAATAAATCTAAGATATTTCTCTAAATAAAATAACCATGCTAACATCCTATTAGCATGGTTATTATTTATGTTAAAAAATCAAAAGCTCTATGAACCTTAAATGCATCTAAATCATCGTCAGTGTCCCAAGTTGGGGTACTGCTAGTTTTATTGGTAGATGTAGTTGAAGTAGTATTACTGATAGTTGAAGAAGTAGTTTTATCATTCATTGCGGGAGTTTTAATAGTTGTGACACCGTAAGTTGTTTTTTGAGAGTTATTATTGGTCTTACTATTACCTCCGCTGATATGATTGTCTTTATTGCTTTCATTCTCTATATATAAATATGTGAGAGTTGAAGCTACTACTGCAGTACCTACCATGGATAAAAGACCATATTTTTTCATACAAAGAAACCTCCATATAATTTTTACATTAGTATTTTATCCATAATATTTATTACTATGCTTCGAATTTATAACCACTGCCACGAACTGTAGAAATAACGGTTGCTTTATCCTTAAGTTTTTGCCTTAATCTTTTAACATTGGTGTCAACAGTCCTAATGTCCCCTTCATAGTCAAAGCCCCAAACCTTTTCAAGGATGTGTTCTCTTGAAAGAGCGATACCTTTATTTTTAGCAAGATACAAAATAAGATCTATCTCCTTCGGCGTTAAGTCTAAGGTTTCTCCACTCAATATAACTTCTCTAGATAATTCATTTATTATTAAGTCATCGAATTGAAGAACGCCATCTTCCTTCTCATCTTCTTTTATTCTTTTTAAAACAGCTTTGATTTTGGCTACTAAAACTTTAGGACTAAATGGTTTTGTTATGTAGTCATCAGCTCCAGTTTCATAGCCTATTAGCTTATCCTCTTCTTGAGATTTTGCAGTTAACATTATGATGTGAACATCAGAAATTTCTCTTATTTTTGAACAAACTGTAATACCGTTTAATTTCGGTAACATTAAATCTAGAACTATCAAATCAATATTGTTATTTTTAAATTTTTCAATTGCAGATACACCATCAACTGCTTCAATTATTTCAAAACCTTCTTTTGAAAGATAGTTACAGATAAGTTTTCTTATTCTATCATCATCTTCTACAACTAAAATCTTATTCATATTACTTGAAACCCCTTTTGCTTAAAAAGTATATTAAATTCCATAATAAGTATCTAAATTATACCACAAAACAAAAGAAGTATGAGGATGGAACATTAAAAAATTTCTATTTCTATAAGTGTTAATAAGATTTTTGTATTTAATTTGTATTACATTGATAAAAGCAATGTAGAGTTAAATCAGAATATGTATTATCGAAATAATCACCTTGGATAGTTTATAAATTATTAGGATTAAGGATACTAAATGATATATTAGGTAATAATAAATTCGATAAATTATAATTTTTTTCTTCTAAAGGAGATGAATTTATGGGTAAAAAGCTATTTGGAGTTTTGCAGCAAGTTGGGAAAGCTTTAATGCTTCCAGTAGCACTTCTTCCTGCTGCTGGTATGCTTCTTGCTTTTGGTACTATGTTCCAACAAGAGTACTTTTTGAAGTATGCTCCAATTTTCGATGTTACATGGGTTCAATCTATTGCAAAGGTTATGTCTTCTTCAGGTGACGTAATCTTCGGTAACCTACCCTTACTATTTGCAGTAGGTGTTGCAGTAGGCCTTGCTGGCGGTGAAGGTGTTGCTGGTCTTGCAGCGATAGTTGGTTTTTTAATTATGAATGTAACTTTAGGACTTGCGGCAGGTATAACTAGTGATATTGTTTCAAAGAATCCAGCTTATGCATTGACTTTAGGTATTCCAACCTTACAAACAGGAGTATTCGGTGGGATAATAATAGGTGTTGTAGCTGCTATTCTGTATAAGCGATTTTTTACAATTGAGCTTCCTTCATATTTAGGTTTTTTTGCAGGAAAAAGATTTGTGCCTATAATAACTGCTGTAACAGCAATTGTTGTTGGACTAATTTTGACTATAATTTGGCCACCAATACAAATTGGATTAAACAGCTTTTCCACTTTTATGTTAGATAAAAATAGAGCATTAGCAGCTTTTATTTTTGGAGTAATAGAAAGATCATTAATTCCTTTTGGACTTCATCATATATTTTATAATCCATTTTGGTATCAATTTGGTGAGTATACAAACAAAGCTGGTCAGATAGTTAATGGGGATCAAAAAATATTTTTCGCTCAGCTAAAGGATAATGTAGATGTTTTTACTGCAGGAACCTTTATGACGGGTAAGTTTCCATTTATGATGTTCGGGCTTCCAGCAGCAGCCTTAGCCATATATCAAGAGTCAAAGCCAGAGAAAAAGCAATTAGTAAAAGGACTTATGGTATCAGCAGCCTTGACATCATTTTTAACGGGGATAACTGAGCCTCTTGAATTTTCATTTTTATTTGTGGCGCCAATACTTTTTGCAATTCATGCAGGCTTTGCAGGTTTATCATTTCTATTGATGCACCTTTTTAATATAAAAATTGGTATGACTTTTTCTGGTGGAGTAATAGATTTTATCTTATTTGGAGTTATACCTAATAAAACTAGATGGTGGTTAGTTATCCCAATAGGTTTATGTTTTGCAGTTATATATTATTTTGGTTTCAAGTTTGCAATAAAAAAATTTAATTTAAAGACGCCTGGAAGAGAAGATGAAGAAACAGCTGTTAGAGTAACAAATGCTTCAGGGTCAGAATTGGTAGTAGGTATATTAGAGGCTTTAGGTGGAAAAGAAAATCTAAAAGATTTAGATGCTTGTATTACTAGGTTGAGGGTTCAAGTAAAAGATAAAGGAAAGGTAGATAAAAATAGACTTAAAGCTCTCGGTGCTTCTGGTGTTTTGGAAGTAGGAAATAATATTCAGGCAATTTTTGGACCGAAATCTGATACCTTAAAAACTCAAATACAAGAATATATATCTAGTGGTAGTGTTTCAACTACTATGAAAAGTAACCAGAGCGATGTAGAACCTTGCGAAGTTATATCAAAAGAAATTGACTTTGTTGCCCCACTTAGTGGAACCATTGTAAGTCTTCAAGATACAAAAGATCCAGTGTTTTCAGAAGGGTTAATGGGTGATGGCTTTGCTATTGAACCTTCATCAAATGTGGTTGTATCACCTGTAGATGGAACTTTAGTTACTTTATTTAATACAAAACATGCTATTGGTATTACTGCGGATACAGGACATGAGATTTTAATTCATGTTGGTATGGATACAGTTTCATTAAAAGGGGAAGGGTTTACAGCTTTTATGGAACAAGGTGATAGGGTAACAAAGGGGCAAAAAATCTTAGAATTTGATTTAGAGGAGATGAAGAAAAAAGTGCCATCAATGATTACTCCTATAGTATTTACTAATCTTAAAGATGATGAAAAAATTATCGTTAAAATTGGTGATAAAGTTAAAGTGAATCAAAAAAATATAGTTGAAATAGAATAAAAGCTATTGCATAAGTTAAAAGTATAGTATATAATCTGATGTATAAAAGAAAACGTTCACGTGTAACTGATTCGATCAGGCATGAGTAAGGAAAAGATGACTAAGGTTGAAAAACCTAGGTCCTCCTTGCTCATGCCTTTTATTTTTTAAAAAGGAGAAGAAAATATGGGAAAAAAGATTTTTGGCGTTTTGCAACAAGTTGGTAAAGCATTAATGTTACCAGTTGCTCTTTTGCCAGCAGCAGGTATGCTCTTAGCATTTGGAACTATGTTTCAACAGGAATATTTCTTAAAGTACTTACCATTTTTTGATGTAGCATGGATACAATCAGCAGCAAAGGTTATGTCAGCATCAGGAGACATTATATTTGGTAACCTAGCATTATTATTTGCAGTAGGTGTAGCAGTAGGTATGGCAGGCGGTGAAGGCGTTGCTGGACTTGCAGCTATAGTTGGATATTTAATTATGAATGTATCACTTGGACTAGGTTCAGGTATAACCTCTAGTATGGTGGGAACAAACCCAGCTTACGCTTCTATTCTTGGAATTCCAACTTTACAAACAGGGGTTTTTGGTGGAATAATAATTGGTATTATATCAGCAATGTTATATAAGAAATTCTTTAAAATTGAATTGCCATCTTATCTTGGTTTCTTTGCAGGAAAAAGATTTGTACCAATAGTTACAGCAGTAGTCGCAATAGTAACAGGATTAGCATTAACAATAATTTGGCCTCCAATCCAAAATGCATTAAATAGTTTTTCAATATTTATGTTACAAAAAAATCCTACAATAGCAGCCTTTATATTCGGTGTTATTGAAAGATCACTTATACCTTTTGGTCTTCATCATATATTCTATAATCCATTCTGGTATCAATTTGGAGAATATATAAATCAAGCTGGAGAATTAATTACAGGAGATCAAAAAATATTCTTTGCTCAATTAAAGGATAATGTAGATGTATTTACAGCAGGAACCTTTATGACTGGTAAATTCCCATTCATGATGTTTGGTCTTCCAGCTGCAGCGCTTGCAATATATCAAGAAGCTAAGCCAGAAAAGAAACAATTAGTTAAAGGTCTTATGGTTTCAGCAGCATTAACAACATTTTTAACAGGTATTACAGAACCATTAGAATTCTCATTCTTATTCGTAGCTCCAGTATTATTCGGAGTTCACTGTATATTTGCAGGTTTATCTTTCATGACAATGCAACTTTTAAATGTTAAGATAGGTATGACTTTCTCAGGAGGACTTATCGACTTTATGTTATTTGGTGTAATTCCAAATAAAACAGATTGGTGGTTAGTAATTGTTATAGGATTATTCTTAGCAGTTATTTACTACTTCGGATTCAGATTTGTTATTAGAAAGTTTAATTTAAAAACTCCTGGTAGAGAATTAGAAGAAGAAACAGGAAAAATAGATCTTGCGGGTTCTGAACTTGCTATAGAAATCCTTGCAGCTTTAGGTGGAAAAGAAAACTTAACAAACCTTGATGCATGTATAACAAGATTAAGAGTACAAGTTAAAGATATTAAGAATGTAGATAAAGCTCAGCTTAAGAGATTAGGTGCCTCAGGAGTTCTTGAAGTTGGTAATAATATTCAAGCAATTTTTGGGCCAAAATCGGATACACTAAAAACTCAAATTCAAGAGTATATTTCAAGTGGCGCGGTAACAACAACAGCAAAGCCAGTAGAAACTAAAAAAGTATCAGTTGGGAAGAATATAGAGATTATTTCACCATTAAATGGGACATTAGTAGAATTATCAGCTGTTAAAGATCCAGTATTTTCAGGAAAAATGATGGGCGAGGGTTTTGCAATTGATCCAGTAGATGGCGTAGTGGTTTCACCAGTGGATGGTGTTCTAACAACTCTATTCCCAACAATGCATGCTCTTGGAATAACAGCTAATGATGGACAAGAAATTTTAATCCATGTTGGTACGGATACAGTAAGCTTGAATGGTGAAGGCTTTGAGGCAATGGTTGCTCAAGGTGATTCTATAAAAGCGGGACAAGCGTTGATCAAGTTTAATTTAGAAGAAATAAAGAAAAAAGTTCCTTCAATAGTTACACCTGTAGTATTTACTAATTTAACAGGTGATCAAAAGCTTTCAATTACTTCAGGTAAAAAAGTTAAAGCTGGAGATAAGATATCTATAGATATGGAATAAAGCTTACCAAATTACTACATGGATAATTTAAAAAAGTACCAGGGATCTCTTTTGCATACTAAATATTATCCAATGTAATATAATGTGAAACGGTAAATTTGACTTTAGAAAAAGGAGTTTTGTCGCTAGCAGTTTAGCTAGTGCTCAACTCCTTTTTATGTTTTATAAGGCTTTAAAAGAAATCTACAATAAGTGTACTAGCTTAAATAGGCATAAAATCCGTTCTTAGAATAGAATAATACAACCTGTCCACATATATACCATTCTCATAGAAGTAGTGGCGTAACGAGCCTTCGTAAACAAATCCACACTTTTCAATAACCTTTTTAGAAGGGATGTTTATTGATTTGTGACTTATCTGTATTTTATGTAAGTTTATCTTATCAAAGCCATAGCTAATAATGGCTTTTGTAGCCTCAGTAGCAAAACCTTTTCGCTGAAAATGAAGCCCAATACAATATTCAATTTCTGCAAAGTGGTTTTTGTTATCCACTAAAAAATAGGCAATCTGGCCTATACATTCATTTGTTTCTTTAAGAATAATAGCCCATCTGTAGTAATCCTTCTTTTCGTAAGAGGTTATATATTTATTAAGAAGATCATTAACTTCATCTTTTGTTGTATAAGCAGGTTCGCCGTATAGTGCTTGAAGTTCAGGATAGGATATCCAATACTTCAACATATCATCACTATCCGAATACTCAAACTTTCTTAATAGTAGGTTCTCAGTTTCAATTTCATTAGTTCCAGTGTGTGTTAGCATAATATAGCCCCTTCTTTAAAGCAAAATAATGATAGAAGATAGGTAGTTTTTTATGGAGAATACCTTTGAATTAAAGAATTCATAGTAGAGAACTACCTATTTACTATCTCTAAAATTTCATAAAAATCGTTTATAAAATAGTCTACATCATCTTTGAATAGATTCAGTTCTTCTTCTGTTCTTTTTAATAAATAGGAAGTCATTATAGTTTTTATACCTAGTCTTTTAGCGCCTTTTAATTCGTTAAATCCGCCATCACCTATGAAAATACATCTATCTGGAGTTGTATTCATTTTCTTAAGTGCAATTTCATATATCTCCCTTTGAGGCTTTAAGAATCCAACTTTGTACGAAAATATAGCTTTATCAAATATCTGACCTAAAGGGGAAGACTCCCAATGCATAACATCAATTACATCAGCATTACTAATTAAGCAAAGTTTCTTTCCGGAGTTCTTTAGCTCTAAGATAACCTTTAAGATATTGTTATCTATATTAGTTAATGAATTCTTAAATCTATGTTCTCTCAAATTTAGCATTTCAAGTTTCTCATTTTCACTTAGTTGCATACCTATTTTGCTTACTATATTTTCGATTATTTGTTGAGGATTTATCTCTTTACCAGTTGCTCTTTTTAAATATAGCTCAGAGTCTTCAGAATGTTCTTCCCACTCTTCTACGGACATGCCTATGATATCATTTTCGTTTTTGAAATCATTATACCGTGGTGTTACTAGAGTAAAAAATAGATCAAATAATATCACATCAATATTATTTTTCATGGTTAATCAGCATCCTTTAAAATAGAATAGAGGGTAATAGAAATTGGTTTTTATGTATTCATAAACTTTCAGATGTAGTTTCAATAATAAAACTTACATATAAGATTTTATTATAAGCATAATGTAAAAATAAGTATCCATTATATATAAATTATATCATAGTTATTTAATTGGATAAAATGATAAGAAAGAACAATCAATTCTAATAAATGAAGAACATATAATGAAAATAAAGCAATTGTGTTTTGGAGAATAGATATGGGCAGAAAATATTTTTATTCTGTGCAAGGTGATAAAAGGATAGAGAGTATTTTAAAACACGGCACATATTTAGATTATGGTAATCATGGAGTCGTATATAGGGTTTCTAAGGACAAGGTTGCTAAAATTTTTTGTGAGGCAGATGTCTTCGAGAAAGAATTAGCGATATTAAGAAGAGCTAGTGGCAACAAAGCCTTTCCTAAGGTATATGGAGTAGGAAAATACTACATTATTAGAGAGTATATTGATGGTGAGAGGTTAGATATCTACATTAAAAATAATCCTTTTGACAAAAAAGTGTATGTAAACCTATATGTATTATTACAAGAATTAAAAAAAATGAATTTTAAGAAAATTGATTTAAGACTAAGGGATTTATATCTTCAAAAGGATAAAACAATAAGAGTTATAGACCCTAAAAACAGCCTTACAAAGTCTATGCCATATCCAAGACATCTAATGAAAAATTTGCACTCTATTGGAGCTTTATACGATTTTTTAAGAGTAGTAAAGGAAATATCACCTTGGGATTATGAATTTTGGTCAAAAAGTTTTAAAGAGTATTTAGCTAATAACGAATAATGTTGCTAAACTATTAAAGTGATGATAAATTAGTTTATAGAAACTTAAGTTTTTATAAATTAAAGGGGATTTCTAACTTTTATCACAATAGATAAAATTATAATTGATAAAGGTTTGAGCTTTAGTTTGTAGAAATTATATATAAGGTAAAGAGAAAAGAGAGAGGTAAAAGCTAATGACAGAAAAAAGCTATACGATTGTAAAAAGTGATAAACCAAAGAAGGAAAGACAAGGTTGGAATGAATATTTTATGAATTTAGCTAAGCTTGCAGCAGAAAGATCTACTTGTGATAGAGCTAATGTTGGAGCTGTAATAGTTAACAGTGAAAATAGAATAGTAGCAACTGGCTATAATGGAAGTGTAGGTAGTAAAACTCCACATTGTGATGATATTGGTCATGTAATGAGAGAAAATCATTGTATAGCAACTCAACATGCTGAAATAAACTGTCTTTGTTATTGTGCAAAAGAAGGCATTCCTGTGAAAAACTCTGTTATATATGTTACACATTTTCCTTGCTTAAATTGTACCAAAGCATTAATACAAGCTGGTATAAAAAAGATATATTATTCAAATGATTACAGAATAGATGATTATGCTTTAGAACTTTTAAATATAAATGATATATTGTATGAAAAAATATAAAAAATAAAAGGGGATATATTTAATTTGTAGAATAATCTTAAATAGAGAAGAGGGGATTTAAAAATGCTGAATGTTTCTATTGAAGATAATTTATTTATAATTAAAAGTATAAAAGAAGAAGATTTAAAACATATAGAGGCTTGGCTTATAGATCAAAGAGAGGTAATAAATACAAAAGAACTTTATGAAAGATTTTTAGAGTACTACTTAAGCGAAGGAGAATTCTTTTTTAAGATTCAAGAGCAAGATAATATTATAGGAATTTTTAGGGGAAGAATTGAGTTCTACGAATATAATAAAGCATGGCTATCTTTCTTTATTTTTGATAAGAACAGTGATAAAGGATACATATTGGATAGTATAATAGATTATTTCAGAAAAAATTATTCCGTTAGGGAAATTGAAACTGGAGTTATTAGCAGTAATATAAAAGGTATTAAATTTTTAAAAAGCCATGGCTTTGAAGTTGCTCGAATATCTAGAGGATATTTTAAAGACAATGGTGAAGAAAATGATATGATGATTATGAGAAGAATAGTATAGTCTCCAATAGGAAGATTATACTATTTGTAATTTTATCTTGATTTCTTTCATATTATTTAAGTAAGTAATAGGAGAGGGGTAAGATATATTATGAAATATACAAGGATTGATTTAGGGAAAAGAAAAAAAGATAGTTTTCTTGCTACCGGTACTACTTTTATGGTTTTGATATGTGCAGTTATCCTTGGGACTGTAATTTTTAATCTGTGGTTAAAACCTTCAGGGAATGTACAAAATCAATCGTCTGCAGACAGCATTGCGACTTATACCGAAGCTAATGACAATGGTGGTGCAACTGAAGGTAAAGAAGCAATCCAAAGTAATGAATCCGTTGAAAATAAAGAATTTATTTTAGTTCAAGCTGGAGTTTTTAGTAGCAAGGAAAATGCAGATAAAATGTTTCAAAGATTACAAAGTTTTTGCACCCCTTTTCTTGTGGAGGAAAACGGAAAGAATAGAATATTTGCTGGAATCTATGTTTCTGGAGAAGAACAACCATTAGTTGATACACTTCAAGGGAATGATATAACCATAGCTAAGATAAAAAAGAGTATAGAGCCTAAAGACGTTTGTAGTGACGAAACTATGGAAGTGATAAAGGCGACGGTTACAGTTGTAAATAAGTTATATAAGAAAGATGTTAAATCGGTAAATACTGCAGAATTTAAGAAATGGGTTCAAGAACTTAAAGAAATACAGGGAGAAGATGAAAGGATAAAAAGTCTAAAAGAATTTAAAGACTTTATATTAACTCTTCCAGATAATATTTCGAGAGATCAATTAACGGATATACATAAGGAAATGTATAAGTTAATGAATTCCTCAATGAAAAGTGCTTAATATAAAGCGCTTTTTTTTTTAAATACTTGTATGCAAAAATATTAAATGTTAAACTAATAGATATGTGATGTAGAGTGGGGTAAAAAATAATGGCTAGTAATTCAAAAAATAAACTTGTTTATGCTATACTTATTATTATGGGTGCTATTAGTGGAACTATTATAGGAGAAATATTAGGTAGCAAATTTAGCTTCTTAAGTTTTCTTAAAACCTATTTTAGTATAGGAGTTACGAAACCAGTGTACCTTGATCTTTACTTTGTTAATTTTACTTTTGGTATTTCCTTTAATATTAATTTAATGACTATAATAGGCATATTATTGGTTATAATATTATTTAGGAAATAAATAGGGTGTGATAGATTATGAAGTTTGTTTTAGCATCAGCTTCACCAAGAAGAAAGGAACTCATTAATAGGGTTCTTCAAAATGTAGAAATAATACCTAGTAAATTTGATGAAAATTCAATCGAATATAATGGAGATGTTGTAGCTTATGTTCAAGAATTAGCCTTAAACAAAGCTTTAGATGTATTAAAAGATTGCAGTGGTGAATATATTATTATAGGCTGTGATACTGTAGTATATAATAATGGGAAAATATTAGAAAAGCCTAAAAATGAGGATGAGGCATTTGCTATGTTGAAATCCTTAAGTGGCGCTGAACATTCAGTATTTTCAGCAGTAGCTATTGTCAATTCTAAAACAAATAATGTTGTTAGATTTCATGAGGAATCTAAGGTTAGATTTTCAGAGCTTACTGATGAAGAAATACTGTCTTACATAGAGACTAAGGAACCTTTCGACAAAGCTGGAGCCTATGGAATACAAGGCTATGGTGGTTTGTTTGTTGAAGCTATAAATGGGTGCTACTATAATGTTGTAGGTTTGCCTATAAATAAACTTTATAAAACTTTAAGAGCAATGGGGGTAAATTCAAAAGGAGAATTATAAATGTCTCAAATTGTAAAAGTTAAGGATTTACCAGAAAATGAAAGACCAAGAGAGAGACTGCTTTTATACGGTGCAGAAACTTTATCAAATAGTGAGCTTTTAGCGGTTATACTTGGAAATGGAAGTAGAGAGGAAAATGCAATTTCGCTTAGTAGTAGAATTATTCAGAAAAGCGGAGGAATCAACGGCCTTTTAACGCAAGGAACTGAAGAACTTTTAGCAATTCGTGGAATAGGTAGGGCTAAGTGTGCTCAAATAATTGCATTAACTGAGATAGCTAAAAGGTTTAATGGATTTAAGTCAGGTGATAAATATAAAATAACCTGTCCTAAAGATGCTGCAAATTTAATGATAAAAGATATGAGCCTTTTAAGTAAAGAGGTGCTTAGAATTATAATGTTGAATGTAAAAAACTTCGTTGTAAAAATCAAGGATGTGTCTATGGGAAGTTTAAATTCTTCAATAGTTCATCCAAGAGAGGTCTTTGTGGACGCAATAAAAGAGGGAAGTGCATCAATTATAATTTGTCATAATCATCCTTCAGGCGACCCTACGCCAAGCAAAGAGGATATAAATATTACATTGAGGCTTAAGGAAGCTTCGAAAATCATTGGAATTGATTTATTAGACCACATTATAGTGGGAAATGGAACTTATGTAAGTCTAAAAGAAAAGGACGTCTTATAATCGAAAGGAGATTTTAAAATGGGATTATTCGGAATGAGCAAAGACATGGGCATAGACTTAGGAACTGCCAATACATTAATATATGTAAAGGGAAAAGGTATTGTTTTAAATGAACCTTCAGTTGTTGCTTTAAATACTACAACAAAAACAGTGCTCGCAGTTGGTAATGAAGCAAAGCAAATGATTGGAAGAACTCCAGGAAATATTGTTGCTATAAGACCTATGAGAGATGGTGTTATTGCAGACTTTGATGTTACTGAGGCGATGCTTAAAAAATTCATAAATAAAGTTTGTCCAAAAAGAGCATTTGCAAGTCCAAGAATAGTAGTTTGCTTCCCATCAGGAGTAACAGAAGTTGAAAAAAGAGCCATAGAAGAAGCTACAAAACAAGCTGGAGCAAGTGAAGTATATTTATTAGAAGAGCCAATGGCAGCTGCTATTGGTGCAGGATTAGAAGTAGAAGAACCAAGAGGTTGTATGGTTGTAGATATTGGTGGAGGTACAACAGAAATTGCTATAATTTCTTTAGGTGGAATTGTTACAAGCAAATCTTTAAGAGTAGCTGGAGACGAATTAGACCAATCAATAATCAATTATATTAAGAAAGAATATAATCTGATGATTGGTGAGAGAACAGCTGAAAATGTAAAGATGACTTTAGGTTCAGCCTTCAAAACTTCAGATGAAGAAGTAGTAATGGAAATCAAAGGAAGAGATTTATTGACTGGACTTCCTAAAATACTTGAAATAAATGAAAATGAAGTAAGAGGAGCTTTAAAAGAGCCTATCGAATCTATTATAGATGCTATCAAGACTACTCTTGAAAAAACACCACCAGAACTTGCTTCCGATATAATGGAAAGAGGAATAATGTTAACAGGTGGCGGTGCTATGCTTAAAGGTCTTGATCAACTAATAACTTCAGAGACTCATATGCCTGTTCATGTGGCAGATAACCCACTAGATTGTGTTGCTCTTGGCACTGGTAGTTCTCTTGTTCATATAGATAAGTTGGCACAATCAAGATAATGAAATTCTTTAAAAATAAACTGGCAGTTGCAACAGTAGCACTGTCAGTTGCCTTTTTAGCTGCAATTGGCTATAGTGCCAGCCAAAAACAAGAGATATCAGCATTAAATGTTGTGGGTAATATGCTGGGACATGTGAACGGATTTATTTATAATGCTGGAACCACTGTAAAGGATAAAGTAGGTTCCGTAAGCAATTTTGCTGAAACTAAAAAAGAGAATGAAGAACTAAGGAAAGAAGTATTAGAACTTCAATTAAAGCTTGGAAGATACCAAACTTTAAAAACTGAAAACGAAACTTTAAGACAGCAACTTCAATATAAGGATAAAAGGCAAGAGTTTGATTATATTGGTTGTGATGTTTTAAGTAAAGGTACAGCAGGAACTGTAGAAACTTTCATAATAAATAAAGGGTCTAGAGACGGACTGATGAAAGGTCTTACAGTGATAGCAGGAGAAGATTTAGTTGGACAAATCACAGCTGTTTATGACAGCTATAGTGAAATTCAAACTATAGGTAGTGAAAACATAGCAGTAGCAGCTTATACTATTTCTACAAAAAATACTGCAGGTGCAACTGGATCCATTGAATATAGTGGAATATTAAAAGGATATAAAACCAATAAACTATCAGAAGTTAAAGCAAAAATTGAACAAGTTGAATTAAAATCACCAGTAGAGGTAGGGGATGTGGCTTTAACCTCAGGTCAAGGCTTAGTATATCCTAAGGATCTTAGAATTGGCGAAGTGACAAGCGTTGAAGAGGATAAAGGAAGAGCAATGAAAACAATTTATATCAAGCCTTTCTTAGATTTTGATAATCTTCAGCAATTACTTGTGGTTATTCCAAAAGATCCGATACCTACTGAAGGAAATATTCAGTATAAAGGAAAGTAAAAATGAAGAAGATAATAACGATAGCGGTTTTAATAATTCTTTTATATATAATGGATAGTACTTGGGTTCCATTGTTTATTAATATTTATGGATATACCCCAAGTTTACTTATGATTTTTATATTAAGTTATTCAATAATCAATGGAAGTTATGAAGGCATATGGGTTGGAGCTATTGCGGGAATTTTTCAAGATGTGTTTTTTATACATACTTTTGGGGTAAATGGTTTTATCAATGTGTTGCTTTGTTTTTTAGCAGGGCACGTTGGCAAAAGCTTATTTAGACAAAAAAGAGCTGTACCAACTATATTAGTAGGTTTTTTTACAGCGATAAAACAAATAATTATTATGGGATATCTTTATATTTATGGAGCATCTGCAAATATCTATACAATAATTGCTCCGTCTATATTTAACCTAATTTTAGCCTTCTTTATATACAAATGGATATATAAACTTTGTAAAAAAGATTTTATGATCAAAGAATGGAAATTTTAGGAGATGGACTGTTGAAAAATATAACTATACAAAAAGATGTGGATTCTGATGAAGAACTAAAAAAAAGAATATCTAGGCATTGGATATTGATGCTAATTTCCTTTTTAATTTTGCTTGTGATTTTTGCCAAAGCTTTCTTCTTGCAAGTTGTAAATCACGACTATTATAGTGCTAGTGCTAAAAGTAAGGCAAGGCGTGTAATAGAAGTTTCATCACCAAGAGGAGAAATAGTAGATGCAAAGAATAAAGTTTTAGCTGGAAATGAACGGAGCTATGCTTTAATGTATAGTGAAACAGCAGAAAGTAAAAAAGTTTTTACTAATACCATTGTAGAAGTTTTAAAGATCTTAAAAAATAGATATTCAATAATCTCAGAAGAAAATGATTTGAATATGGAAGTAAATATGCGAGAAATTTCATCGGGTAATTTTCAAGAAGCAAGCCTATATAAGTCGCTTATTGATGATGACTTGCCTTTAAAGATTTATCCTTTTAGGTTTGAATTTAATGCTGTAGATGACGTGGGAAAAAGTCAATTAGAGCTTATCTTTAAGAACAATATCGGTCTTGGAGATTTCTTTGCAAAGAAAACTTTAAATAAGGAATATAATAATCTTAATTCTAGTGAAAAAGAGAAGATCGATAAATTATCCTTAGCTTATAGTGCTGAGGACACATTTAAATATCTAATAGCAATTTATAAACTTCCACAAATCTATGATTTAGAAACCACTAGAGATTTAATAGTTGTGTATAACAAAGTTAAATTTCAATCTTTTAATGGTAATAAAACAATAACGATAGTTTCAGAAATGGATAAGGATACAGCCTTTCTTTTTAAACAAAAACTTAGAGATATGCCAGGGATCTTTGTTGAAAGCATGAAGAGGCGAATTTATCCATATGGTGAATCAGCTTCTTCTATCATTGGATATCTATCTAAAGTAGATGATAAAAGATATGAGGAAAAAGGATACGATTTGAGTGTTGATTATATAGGCGTTGATGGCATCGAAAAGGCCTTTGAGAGTCAGTTGAAGGGTACTAAAGGCTTTAGGATAAATGAAATTAGATCGGGAACTAATGTAAATGAAGTAGCGTCCTTAGAACCGTATCCAGGTAAGAATATAAAGCTTACAATTGATATGGATGTTCAGGCTGTAGCAGAAAAAGCCTTAAATGATACTATGAAGGATCTTCAGAGTAAAGATGAAATCCATGGCTCAGGAAATGCTACAAGGGGAGCTTGTGTTGCTTTAAATATAAAAACTGGTGCAGTGGTTGCTATGGCAAGTCTGCCAGGTTTTGATCCAAATGATTTTATTGAGGTAGGTGGACTTTCAGCGGAAAAATGGAATAAGTACTATGGTACAGACTACGAAGCTTATGGAAAAGCAATGGGATGGAGCCAAGAGAAAATCGATAAGATTTTTCCTAAGAATATTCAAGGTGTTAGAGAAGATTTTTATGATTATCTTCCAAAACCTATGTTAAACTATGCAACTCAATCTTTGGCACCACCGGGTTCTACCTTTAAGGTTTTTACTGGTTACATGGGTTTGAATGAAGGAATTATAACACCTAGAACTACTTATAACGATCAAGGATTTTATGATGATGGAAATGGATTCCTTACTAAATTTCATGACGAAATGAAAAATGGTTCTGTAAATTTAACTAAAGCCCTTAAGGTTTCTTCAAATCCATATTTTATGGATACGGCTAGGTTATTGTATTATAAATTTCATAGGGCTGAACATAGAGAACGTCTTGGTATAGAAAAGCCTCTGGATTTTATTGCTAAGTATAGTTGGAATTTTGGTTTGGGAGCAGATCCTAATGATAAAAAGGGGTATCCTAATACTGGAGTTGAAATTCCAGAAATAAGTAGTAAGGTCTTTAGTAGCGATACTATAAGTAATAGCATCTATTTAAGCAATTTAGATACTATTATGAAAGCACTAGCAGAGGGACATTACATAAGAGAGGATTATGTATCTAAGGAAAAGTTTGCTTATAACTTTAAACCTATTGATTTATATTATAGAGACAATGATTCAACACAGCTTTATAACTATAAAAAGGCAATCAAGGATTATATTAAAGAAATAGTTGTAAAAGGTTACAGTGATCCAAAAGAGCTTAGAGAGTTGATTCAGAGAATGATAGATGAGGATAAAGCACGATATAATGGAGTAACCTTTAGTGAAACTTCCGAAGATGGAAAGATTCTTGGTGATATTGACACTATAGTAAACAACGTTATAATTGATGTGGCTCTTCATGATGGATATAGCGCTGTTAATGCACCATATAATGTTTACAATGCATCTATAGGTCAAGGTTATACTCAAGTTACTCCTCTGCAATTAGCATCAGCCTTTGCTACCTTTTATAATGGAGGTACAAGGCTAAAGGTTCATTTACTTGATGAAATACAAGATCAAGATGGTACAGTGGTCTTTAAACAAGAACCAGAGGTTATAAGCACATATCCGATGAATAAGGATTATCTTGAAGTAATTAAAAAGGGTAACTATGAAATGATAAATAATCAGTATTTGGTTTCAGGTTACTTTAATAACTTGCCTGTAGTTGTAGGTGGAAAGACAGGTTCTGCAACCTTTAGAAATGACCAAACAGACTTTGGAAGAAATGCTTTTGCTTGGTTAATGACTTTTGCTCCTTTCGATGATCCAGAAATTGTAGTAGTAACTGTGATTTTTGATGGACATTGGGGAAGATTGACTTCACCAGTAAACGCAGCTGTAATGAGGGCTTATTTCGATTCTTATAAAAAGAAAAATTATTAACCGTACATTTATTTATATTTATGTACGGTTATTTTATAGAGAAAAACCTTTGTGTAGTTGCTAAATAGATTTAAATTTAAAGTTGGATTATTGGGATTAAGGATTTAAATGTTGTAGTTAGATTTTTCAGTAACTGGAGATTTTGGGTTGGATATATATAAGAAAATTGGCAATAACAAATATATCATAAACTATTGTAAATAGCTTATGGTTATATAATAATATAAGTAGTTCTCTTAAAAATAAAAAAGTAAATAGATAGAAAATTAAGATTGTTTATTATATAGATATTTTAGTAGAAAAGGTTGGGATAAAGTAATGGAAAAAGAAAAGAAACGTCTTAGGGATAAAATAACAAGACATATGGTTTTAGTATTTATAAGTATACTTATACTTTTGGGAGTAATTGCAAGGGCTTTCTACTTACAGGTTATAGCTCATGATTATTATGTTGAATATGCTAACAATAAATCTCATAGAGTTACGGAAGTTTCTGTTGCTAGGGGAGATATCTTAGATGTTAATGGAAATACCCTAGCTACCAGCGAACAAACCTACAATTTGGTTTACACAGATAGCAAGGAAAACCAAAAGACTTTTAATGATACAATGATAAAAGTTTTTAAGCTTTTAGAGAGTCAGCAAAGTAAAAATGCTGCAGAACCTAATAAGTACAATGCTAAATTAGATGAGGACATGCCTCTAAAGATAAATCCTTTTGTTTTCGAATTCAATTCTGTTGATGAAAAAGGAAGAAAAGCTTCAGAAATGAGATTTAAAAAGGATTTTGGGTTTAATGATAGATTAGCAGAAGAGAACTATAATGGATTGGCTTATGGCAAATTAAAAGAAGAAGAACAAAAAGAAGTAGATGCAATGTTGGAGACTAAAACTGCTGAGGATACTTTTAATTACTTAGTGGATTTTTATGAAGTTCCTGCGGTATATGATTTAGAAACACAAAGAAAGCTAGTGATGATAAAAAACAGAATAAAAATACAAGCTTTCTTAGGAAATAACGTAACGGTAATAGCTTCAAATCTAGATAGAGAAACACAATTTTTATTACAACAAAAGGCTGTAGAATTACCGGGTATTTCCGTGGAAATAAGACAGAAGAGAATTTATCCAAATAACAATACTGCATCAAGCATCCTAGGTTATATGTCAAAGATAACTGATAAAAAATATGAGGAAAGAGGATATAACCTAAGTACTGATTTAATTGGAGGATCCGGAATAGAAAGTGCCTTTGAAAAAGAACTTAGAGGTACTAAAGGAGCCAATGTGGTAGAAGTAAATAGTAGTGGAGTACCACTTTCAACGATAGCAACCTTAGAACCAGTAGCAGGGAAAACTGTAAAGCTAACCTTAGATTTAGAGGTCCAAAAAAAGGCAGAGGAAAGTCTACAAAAAACTATGGAATTTTTACGAGAACCAAAGCAGGTTAATGAGCTTGGTTCAGGAAATGCTACAAGAGGAGCTACTGTAGCCATGAATATAAAAACCGGTGCAGTTGTGTCGATGGCTAGTTTGCCAAACTTTAATCCAAATGATTTTGCCACAGGAAACTTGTCTAATGAGAAATATAATGAATATTATAAGAGTGATTATGAGGCTTATGGAAAAGCTAATGGTTGGAGTCAAGAAAAGATTGACAAGATTTTCCCTGTCAATGAAAGTGGAGAAAGAGAAGATTTTTATGATTTTCTTCCAAAGAAAATGCTTAATTATGCAACACAATCTTTGCAACCAACGGGTTCTACCTTTAAGGTGTTTACTGGGTATGTTGGATTACATGAAGGAGTTATAACAGGAAGCACAACAGTAAATGACCTAGGTGTATTTGAGGATGATGATGATTTTTCTACTGAATTTAAAGATGAAGGTAGTAATGGAATTGTTAATTTAAGAAAAGCTCTACAAGTATCTTCTAACCCGTTCTTTATGCAGACAGGACAATGGTTATTTAAAAAGTACGAAGATGAGGCTGCTAGAAATAGTTTGGGAATTAGAAGTCCTTTAGATGTTATTGCAAAGTATAGTTGGAACCTAGGCTTAGGAGCTGATCCAAATAATCCTAATGGGCGCCCAGAAACAGGAATTGAAATTCCAGAAGTAACAGGTAATGTTTTCAATAGTACAGATTTAGAAAACAGCGTTTATTATAGTACCTTAGATACTATAATGAGCGCATTAAAAAACGGAGTATTTAATAGAATCAATGCTAAAACTAAAATGATAACTAATAGTTATACTTTTCAGCCGATAGATTTGTACTATCATACTGGAAATGATGGAGAAGCAACGGATTCATTAGAACTCCACAATGCTAAAAAAGCTGTTAAGGATTATATAAGACAAATTGTCCTTCATGGTTCTGAATATAACAAACCTGATGAAATAAACAAGCTATTAAAAGAGGTTATTAAAAATGACCCTGAAAGATATAAAAATGTAACCTTTAAGGAGTCAACTTTAGATAATTATGGTGATTTAGACACTATTTCAAGAAGCGTAATTTATGATGTAGCAAGATTTGATGGTTATAATGCTGCTCATTCAATCTATAATGTATATAATGCATCTATCGGACAAGGATATACTGTAGCAACTCCGCTACAATTAGCATCTTCTTTTGCTACTTTCTGGAATGATGGAACGAGACTCAAAGCACATTTATTGGATGAAATAATAGATGAAGATGGAAATGTTGTTTTCAAGCAAGAACCAGAAGTTATTAGTAAATTTGATATGAATAAAGAGTATGTAGACATTATAAAAGAAGGTACTAAGGATATGATTTACAAACAAGAGAGTGTAGCGCCTTATTTTAAAGATTTAACTTATAAAGGGCAACAATTGATGATTGGTGGTAAAACAGGATCAGCAACCTTTAGGGAGGATCAATTAAAAATTGACAGAAATGCCTTTGCCTGGCTTATGACTTATGCACCAATAGAAGATCCAGAAATAGTTGTAGTAACAGTAATCTTTGATGGACATTGGGGAAGAGTTTGCTCACCAGTTAATGCCGCAGTTATGGATGCGTATTTCAAAGGAAAAGAAGCAAAGGAAGCACAAGCAGCAGCTACAGCAACTCCAGTAGCAAAATAAAGACAAATAGTACTAGCCAGTTAGGCGATATGCTCCCATTATGGTAGATGGTTTAAATAATAAAACTGTTACTATGAAGGGAGCATATTTTTATGTTCTTATATGATAAAAGAAAATTAATATGGATTTGCATTATAAAAAATATATGTGGTTTTTGGGGGGAATAAATACTGGAATAAATATTAGTAAGAAAATTTATTATAATTATAACTTTAATTTAAATAATTTGTTATAATAAAAAGAAGGAAATAACTTATAATACGTTGAATATGACACATATAGAAGTATTTCACTAGCTTTTGGAGGAAAAGATGAATTCGAATAGGATAGTTTTAAAAGGTAACAAGGATGTATTAAATATTATTGTAGATATGAACAAGTTTAAGGATTTTGATGATGTTTTGGATAGTCTAAAGGATAAAATGTCTGGTGCAAAGTCCTTTTATAAAGATGCGTCTATAATAATTACGACTCAACTTAAATACATAACTGAAAGGCAAAGAAGAAAACTAAAAGATTTGCTATTCGATGAATTTTTCATAAAGGATTGTAGTTACCAAGAGCTTGAACAAGAAGAAAATAAAGCCTTTGAGGGGGTTTTTGAAGGAAGAACAAAGTATATTACTACTACTATTAGAAGTGGGCAAGTGATTAATTATCATGGAAATTTGGTTATTATAGGGGATGTAAATCCTGGAGCTGAGATATATGCTGATGGAAATATCATAGTTTTGGGACACGTGAAAGGCGATCTTTATGCAGGGGTTAGTGGCAATACTAATGCAATAATTGCTGCTTATAAACTAGAACCTAAAATCTTAAAAATCGCAAATTTGGCTACTTTATCACCAGATGGAGATTATGAGCCACAATATCCTGAGATAGCTACGATTAAGGAACACTCCATAATAGTGGAGCCATATATACCGAATAAATTCATTTAATGGAGGCAGCGACAATGGGAGAAGCAATAGTAATAACATCTGGAAAAGGTGGAGTAGGAAAGACAACTACTACTGCGAATATAGGAACTGCTCTAGCAGCTATGGGTAAAAGAGTAGTAGTAGTAGATGGAGATACAGGATTAAGAAATCTGGATGTACTAATGGGACTTGAAAACAGAATAGTATATACTCTGGTAGATGCAATTGAGGGAAATTGTAAGTTAAAGCAAGCGCTTATAAAGGATAAACGTTTTGAAAATTTATTTCTACTTCCTACAGCACAAACAAGGGACAAGGATGATATAACTCAAAATCAAATGTTAGAACTTGTTACAGAGCTTAAAAGAGATTTTGACTATGTGTTAATAGATTGCCCTGCTGGTATTGAGCAAGGGTTTGAAAATGCTATAGTAGCAGCAGATAGAGCGTTAATCGTGGTTAACCCTGAGGTAACTTCTGTAAGAGATGCGGATAGAGTTATCGGGAAACTCGATGCCAAAGGAATTGCAGACCATCAATTAATAGTAAATAGGTTAAATAGTGAGATGACTAAGAATGGAGATATGCTTGATATCAATGACATTGTAGAAATTCTTGCAGTTAAATTGATAGGAGTTGTACCAGACGATAGATCAATAACTATTTCAACTAATAAAGGTGAGCCTATAGTACTTGATGATGCTAGTATATCAGGAAAAGCCTTTAGAAATATTGCAAAACGTATAACTGGTTTAGAAGTTCCAATGATGAATATGGACATTGCTGATAAAGGCTTTATTGCAGCAATAAAAAAATTTTTCAAAAAGAATTAAGGGGGAAGTCACGTGGATTGGTTAAAATTTTTTTCCAATAAAACCTCTTCAAAAGATGTTGCAAAGGAAAGACTAAAGCTAATTTTAATACATGATAGACAAGATTTATCTCCACAAATGCTTGAAATGATGAAGAATGATATTTTAGCAGTTATTTCAAAATATGTTGAGATAGATGATTCTGAAGCTGATGTGAAGTTAACAAAGCCCGAGGAAATGGATGGTTTCCCGCCAGCTTTAATTGCAAGTATTCCAATAAAAAATATACGTAACTTTTAATAAATTATTTTGTAAAATGTAAAGAAAACAAGGAGTTAAGAGAAATCTTAGTTCTTTGTTTTTTTGTGCATTCTAAAGAATTTATCCATTATAGTCTTAATGATAAATAGTTTGATATTGAATGTAATAGGGAAATGTTTAAATTAAATACATTAAAAAATAATATTGCTATATAAAAAAATATATTTAAAATAATGAAATTATTGACATAAAGGTGAAGTCAATGTATTATTTTTAATGAGTTCATAATGTGAACAAATAAATATTGTTTTCAAAATAAAGTGAAGCAAATGAACAAAATATTAATGCCGTTATGCTAGCAGCTAGTAGTAGTAGTAGTAGTAGTAGTAGTAGTAGTAGTAGTAGTAGTAGTAGTACATTTGCGACGATGGCTATTGAAGTTGATAATGAACGCCTAGAGTTCAGGTTGAAAGAAGTACTGTCCAAGTAATTATCAATTGGTTGGAGTTATGGAGGTGTGTTTTAAGATATTCCATATTAGTGTGGTATAGGCTTAGAACCTTCAAGACAGATAAATTATTACACAGGGGCTTATACTATTAGATTAATATATAAGTGTTAAGAGGGAGACGAAATATGAAAAGAAAGTTAGTGTTTTTATTGATTTGTTCAGTTGCAATTGCTGGAGCCATCGGTATATATAGAAAAGCTGTTGCAACGACGAATACATTGGAAGTTACAAGCAGCTTAAATGATTCTGATGATAGTGTATCATCAGAATTGGAAGATAGCATACCAGCGGGAATGGATGAAAAGGAAACTATACAATACAAAATGTTAAATAGCATAGATTTATTTGAATACGCATTTGGTAATTTTGAATATTATTCAAAAGGAGCGCCTGCTCTACTTGTTGAATACGTAGTAGATAACAGGTCTGGTAAGAGTTATACTAACATTAGAAGTGCAGACGAGACTAATGATTTTAGTATAGAGGATATCTTCAAGGATAGAAAGTGTATTCATATAATAAACAAAGATAAAACCTATAAAGAGTCAGAGACAACAGCTATATCTAAAGAATATGAAGAAGAGAACAAGAAATTAAAGTTAAAAGAAAAAATCTCTATTGCTGAAGACGGTAATAAAATATATTCTTATAGGCAAGACCCTAATTTTATGGGAATGGCAGAAGAGGTTTTATTTAATCAAAGTATTACATTTGGTTTGTTAGAAGATAGTACTAAGTGGAATATAAATGGTGTGGACACATATTTAAATATAGAATGTTTTAATATATCTGGAGAATTAACTGATAGCTACTCTCAAAAATTGAAAGGAACTAAATTTAACCTTCTAGTAGATAAAAATAGAGGAGTTATATTAAAACTTGAGGTAGTTGATGATTCTAATAATGTTGGTTTCTCAATAAAATCATTAAGTATGAATGTAGATGATGAAAATTGTGAAGAAGGAAGTGTAAGTGTTTCAATAAACGATAAGAAATTTGATAAAGATTTATCAAGTTATAGAAAAATGAGCAATTATATTCAAATAGGAGATATAGATACTCAATCCTAGGGTACATCAATACAATGATTACTAAAAGTGGTATCCTTAAGAAGTTGAAATATAAAGAAAGTATAAACTTTTTGCATTTAAAGAAATAATGGATTTATTTAGGAATGTTTGTTTTATGAGAAAACCTATAATGGTGTAAGATATCAATAAAGCCTTATGGACCAATGAATTCTAAGCAGATATCCCAAAAATAGATTAAAAATTTCACATAAAGCTTTTGAATATATTTGAATTAATAACGTTTACATTAATATTTAAACAAAAAGTAACTTGGTTTACATATAGAAATTATTATGTTATAGTATCCTTTGAAAGTATTTAAAAGCAAGGAGGAGAATTTAATGGGAAATACTAAAAAGATTTATAAGAAATGGTGGTTATCACTTCTTGTTGTTGTTGGATTAATCGCTGGAGTAACAACTGGCTGTGGAGGACAATCTTCTACTAATGGAAGTGCAGAATCTACATCAGCGTCTGCTGATGATTCAAAAAAGAAAGAGGAAGCTCCAAAATCTGATAGTAAAGTTACATATGATAACTTTATGAAAATAGCAATGGGAGATAGCATTGATAATGTTAATGCTTTACTTGGACCAGGAAAAGAAGCATCTTCATCACAAATTGGTGATATAAAGAGCGTTACTTATACTTGGGATGGTGATGGATTATTAACTTCAATTACTGCAACAGTTCAAAACAATGTAGTAACAAGTAAAATGCAAGTTGGTCTAAAGAAAGATAATGTAGATATTACTTTAGACAAATATAATCAAGTAACTGAAGGAATGACTTATGCACAAGTTTCAGCTATACTTGGAGAAGGTGAGCTTACTTCTCAAATGAAAATAATGGATATTGAAAATCTTACGTACAATTGGTCAAATAAAGGTGGAACAAACGCTACTTTATCATTTACTGGAGATAAATTAACTGCAAAATCTCAATTTGGCTTAAAATAAGAAAAGAAAGAGGATGTCTCGAATTGAGGCGTCCTTATTTTGAAACGAGCTATTTGTTCGATAAAAAGAGTAATAAATTTTAATTATTAAATATAAAATAAGTATAAACTATGGCATATGTATGTACATGGTTTTTTTTTATGTTATAATTTTATAGGGAATCCAAAAGGGAGGTATAAAACCCAATGCTTCAGAATTTTAAAATCGACAAAAAGCTATTAAAAGATTTAGATTGGATAATAATTCTTACAGCAGTAGTTATAATGCTATTTAGCTGTATAAACATATATAGTGCCACTTATTCCACAGGCGGAGACAATGCGAAGTTACAGTTTTTATGGCTCTTAGTTGGGCTTGCGGTAACTTATGTAATTCTTCTTTTTGATTATAATTACATTGGAAATTTTGCTTATATTATTTATGGTATGAGTATAGTTATGCTTATTGTAAATAAAGTATTAGGAGCTGAAACTAATGGTGCTAATGCTTGGATTATGATAGGTAACAGAGCAATTCAACCAGCAGAATTTGCAAAGATTGCTATTATAATTCTTTTGGCAAGAAAGCTAAATGATATGGAAGGGGAAATAAACAATCCTAAAAACTTTTTTATCATTTTATTTTTGACAATTATCCCTACAGGATTAATTGTTATTCAGCCAGATATGGGTATGACTATGGTTATATTTTTTACTGCCTTAGGAATTGTATTTATTGCTGGATTAGATATTAAAGTTATTTTAGGTGGGCTTGGGTCTATACTTGCAGCTATAATTATTATTTGGAATTCTGGATTAATTAAGGATTATCAACAAAAGCGAATTACAGCTTTATTAGATCCAACGACAGATCTTTTAGGGTCCGGTTATCAGCTTTGGCAGTCCTTGATAGGTATAGGTTCTGGGGGAATATTAGGCAAAGGGTTTTTAAAGGGAACTCAGATAAGTGGTGGATTTATTCCAGAAGCTCATACAGACTTTATAAGTGCTGTAGTTGGAGAGGAATGGGGCTTGGTAGGGTATGCATTTTTATTTACTCTTTATGCTATTCTTATTTATAGATGTATCAAGGTCTCCAAAAACTCAAAAGACATATTCGGAAATATAATGGTTATAGGGTTTACCTCAGGTTGGGTATTTTCAATTCTCCAAAATGCAGGTATGTGCGTTGGAATAATGCCTATTACAGGAATCACACTGCCATTTATGAGTTATGGTGGTAGTTCTACTCTGACAAACTTTATATCCTTAGGATTGATTCTAAATGTTGGAATGAGAAGGAAAAAGTTAAATTTTTAGATCGTAGATTTAAATTACTAATAAGGAACTTTTGATGATTATAGAGATAAATTCCTATATCATCAAAAGTTTTTTATTTTATATGAACTTAAATTGTTCTAATAAAAAATATTTTTCTAGAATTAGAGTGGTTTGATTTCACATAGTTTCAATAGTTTTATTTATATTACTGAATAAATGGAAATTTTGTACTTATAAAATCACAGGTTTCTCCATATAAATAATTAAGAGTTATTTCCATGGAGGAAAACAATAGTGATATGAATACTTATCAAAAAGAATATGAAAAATATTATTATTCTCTGCAAAAGCAAATTGAAGATGATAAGAAAAAAAATCAAGAAGATTATGAAAACTATAACTATAAAGATAGTAAACGCAAAAATACAAAACATGATATAAATGAAGAAAGTGAAAAAATATATATAGAGAGAGGTTGTATAGACAAGGATTTCGAAGATGAAACTTATAATGATCTTGCTATATCGGAAAAGATTTATAAAAGAGAAAAAGAAAAGAAAAGTAAGAATAAAATAGATAGGTTTATTTTTCAGCTGGGAATAACTTTTTTTGTCATGGCTTTTTATGTTGGAACTGCATATATATCACCCCCTATATTTAATGTAGTAAAAAGCTATACTCAAAAATACTGTTCTTCTCACGAGTTAGAATATGAGAATCTTATTAGTCGTTATAACAGTATTAATTGGCAAGAGATAGAATCCTATTTTACGAATAATTATAATTATTTTAAGAATGAAATAAGATCACTTTTATGATACATAGTAATGTTAAGGGGTGATACTTTGCTTAAGATAAATAAGTATTTCATACCCTACATATTGCTTATGGTACTTTTAGGGTTTAAAATACAGCTACTATTGACAGTAATATTTATATTTCTTCATGAGTTAGCTCACTACTATACTGCTTTTGTGTTAGGGTTTAAAGGTTACGATATAGAAGTATCGCCACTTGGTACAAGACTAAACTTAAAGGAGCTAGAAGAGGCTTCTTTAGAAGAGGACATTATCATTTCTATAGCTGGACCAGTGCTAAATATTATATTAGCAGTGCTTTTTTATGTACTATTCAAGAATTACGACTATGATATACTGTATAGAATTACCGAGGTGAATTTTGTTTTAGCAATATTCAACCTTTTACCTGCTTTACCTTTAGATGGAGGTAGGCTATTTAGGGACATCCTTTCATGTAAGCTTACTTACAGAAAAGCAACCTATTATTCTGTTATTATGGGGGCAATTATTGGGACAGTTTTTTTTATCATCTTTATATACGAGGTAATTAATGTAAGGGTTAATTTAAATTTTGTGATGATGGGCATATTTTTTATATTTACAGCTTATTCAGAGTACAAGACTATTGCTTATGTGGTTATGGGGGATTTAATGAAAAAAAGAGTTAAGTTTTTAAAGAAGGGATTTTTGGAAAACAGAAGTCTTTCTGTTCATCATAAGCAGACGATTTTAAGTGCAATGGGACGCATTGATAAGAATAAACATATGATTCTTTGGGTGCTAGATGATGATATGAAGCTTATAGATTATATATGTGAAGAAGAACTCTTAGAGGCAGTGAAAGAATATGGAAATATAACCCTTGAGGAATATTATAATTTAAAAGAACATATGTGAAGACCGTGGAGGAAAGGAAATGAACTCCTAGAAAGAACCCAGTATATAGCGGATTATAGTATTATATTATGTCCCCAAAAGCCTTATATAGGATTTTATTTGTGGATTTATACTCAATGTGATAAAATGATTAATTGAATAGCTTAAGAGGAGGAATACGTATGAATAAAATTTCCGACGATATACTATTTCAGGTTGAAAAACCAGCTAGATATATAGGTGGAGAATTTAATTCAGTGGTTAAGGATACAAATAAAGTAGATATTAGATTTGCATTCTGCTTTCCAGATTTATATGAAGTAGGTATGTCGCATCTAGGTATAAAAATCCTTTATCATGTTTTAAATAAACGAGAAGACACATATTGCGAGAGAGTTTATGCGCCATGGGTAGACATGGAAGCTTTAATGAGAAAGCACAATATTCCATTATTTGCTTTAGAAACACAAGATCCTATAACGAACTTTGATTTTATAGCTTTTACTCTTCAATATGAGATGAGTTATACAAATATTTTAAATATGCTTGATTTAGCAAAGGTGCCTTTAAGAGCTTCTGAGAGAGATGACAGCCATCCTTTAGTGCTTATGGGAGGTCCTTGTTCTACAAATTCAGAGCCACTTTATGACATAGCAGACATTTTCTCTTTAGGTGAAGGTGAAGAACATCTAAATAAAATATTAGATTTATATAAAAAGTACAAAGCTGAAGGAAAGAGCAAAAAGGAGTTCTTAAGAGAAGCTTCTCATATAGAAGGAACTTATGTTCCTAGTTTATATGAAGTTACTTATAATAAAGATAATACGATTAAAGAATTTAAACCTCTTTATGAGGATGTACCTGCAAAAGTAAAACGTCTAGTTATAAGTGATTATAATAATGTTGATTATCCAGATAAATTGATAGTTCCTTATACAGAAATAGTTCATGATAGAATTATGCTTGAAACTATGAGAGGTTGTACAAGAGGTTGTAGGTTCTGTCAAGCTGGGGTTATATATAGACCTGTAAGAGAAAAGACTACAGAAAAGCTTATAGAAACTACAGAAAAGCTTGTAAAATCTACTGGTTATGATGAGATTTCATTAACTTCATTAAGTATTTGTGATTATTCTGATGTAGATAATTTAGTTAAAAGCTTAATAAAGAAATATAAAGGCAAGAATGTAGGTATATCATTACCTTCTTTAAGAATAGATTCTTTTTCTGTAGACTTAATTAAAGAGATACAAAAGGTAAGAAAAACTGGCTTAACTTTTGCTCCAGAGGCGGGAAGCCAAAGGATGAGAGATGTTATAAATAAAGGTGTAACTGAAGAAAATCTAATGGATTCGGTATCTAGTGCCTTTAAATCTGGCTGGTCTACTATAAAATTATATTTTATGATAGGTCTTCCATATGAAAACATTGATGATGTAAAGGGAATAGCTCATGTATCAGAAAAAGTAGTGGGAGAATATTACAAAGTTCCTAAAGAAGAACGTAAGAAGGGGCTTAAGGTTACTGTAAGTACTTCTATTTTTGTTCCAAAGCCATTTACTCCATTCCAATGGACAGCTATGGAAAATATCGAGAATGTAAGAGAAAAGATTTCAGCTTTGAGAGGCGAATTTAAGAGTAAGGCAATAGTTTATAATTGGCATGAAACTATCGTAAGTTATATGGAAGCGGTATTGGCTAGAGGCGATAGAAGAGTTTGTGATGTACTTATAAAAGCCTTTGAAAAAGGTGCCAAACTTGATGGTTGGGCTCAGTATTTTAAATATGATCTTTGGATGGAAGCTTTTAAAGAATGCAATATAGATCCAGATTTTTATGCTCTAAGAAACAGAGAGTATGATGAAGTATTACCTTGGGACTTTATTGATGTTGGAGTATCAAAAGCATTCTTGAAAAATGAAAACGAAAGAGCTAAGAGAGCCGAACTTACCCATGATTGTAGGATTTCATGTACTGGATGTGGCGTAAATAAAGGTGAGTTCATGGAAGGAGCGTGCTTTGAAAATGCGTTATTTAATAAAGTTCAGTAAAGATAGTAGTATAAAGTTCATATCTCATCTTGATATAATGAGAACTATTGGTAGAATGGTTAGAAGGGCAGAACTTCCAGCTGAGTATTCAAAGGGTTTTAATCCTCATTTATCTTTATCAATAGCACAGCCATTATCAGTAGGCGTATATTCTAGTGGAGAGTATATGGATTTGGTTTTAGTTGAAACTTTAGAATGTGATGAGCTTATAGATCGTTTAAATGAAGCAGCTCCAATGGGAATAAGATTTCTAGATGCCTTAGCGATAGAAGAAATACCAAACGTTAAAAAAGTTCCGCAGGCTATGGCGGCAGTTGAAGCAGCAAGTTATAAAATAAAGCTTAGATATGATGATGTAGAATTTTTGGGTAAAGAAGTTAAAGAAATTTTGAAAAAACAACAATGGGAGATTTTAAAGGAGAGTAAGAAGGGGGATAAGATGGTCGATATAAGACCTATGGTTTTATCCTTTGACTATGAGATAGATAACAACATTCTTTACATAGATGCATTGCTTTCTTGTGGTTCAAAAGCAAATCTTTCTCCAGATCTTCTAGCAAAATATCTTAAAGCAAATACAACTAATGTTAAAACTGATGCTTTCGTAGATATTGAAAGAATTGATATGCTTGCATATAAGAATAAGAAATTAGTGCCGCTTATAGAAGCACTTTCAAAATAAATTTCTGCCACCATCAAAAGATGGTGGTTGTTTACGTAAGGAAGTGAAATTGTGAATGAAATATTTATAGAAAAAGATAAGCCTTACTTAAGGATTGCAATAAAGGATCATGAAAAATTATTAGCCTGCTATATTGAGGAAGAAACAGAAGAAGCAGTACCAGGTCAAATATATTTGGGGATAGTAAAAAATATAGTTCCTGCAATTAAGGGTGCTTTTATAGACATAGGCAAAGCAAAGGATGCCTTTATGCATTTAGATAACAATCGAGACCTTAAAAAGGGCGATTATTTTTTAGTAGAGGTCCTTAGAGAAGCAACAGAATTAAAAAGTGCCAATGTAACTAGTTTAATAACTATTCCAGGGACCTATGTAGTTGTCAATCCTATGGAAAAAGCTTTGAAGATTTCAAGAAAAATATCTAACAGTAAGTTTATTAATGAAGTGAAGGAACAGCTAAAAGATGTGTCAACTTATGGGATCACTGTAAGAAGTAGTGCTGAAAATGTTGATATAAACATTATAAGAGAAGAAGTTCAAGCGTTGAATATAGTAGTTGATAAAATAATAGCTAAAGGGAAATACTCATTGAAGCCTCAATTAATTTATGATGATGGTGGAGCCCTTGGAAGAATTCTAAGAGATTATATCAATGATGGTACTAAGAGGATAATTGTTGATGATATAAAAAATTATGATTTAGTAAAGGAGAATATAGAAAAACTTCATAGCAGTGCAGAACTTATTATGCATGAAGAGTCTAGAGGGATTTTTGATTGCTATTCTATAGAAAAGGAAATTTTGGCTTTAAGACATAAAAAGGTAGTGTTAAAATCTGGAGGTTACATAATTATAGAAAAAACAGAAGCTTTATATTCTATTGATGTGAATTCGGGAAAAAGTACAGGGGAAGTAGCTATAAGTAAAACTGCTTTTAAAACTAATTTAGAAGCTGCAGAAGAAATTGCAAGACAGATTATACTTAGAAATTTAAGTGGCATAATTGTTATAGATTTTATAAATATGAAGGACAAAAAAGAAAAAACAGAAGTAATCAAAATCCTGGAAGCAGCTTTTAAAAAGGACAATAACAAAACTACTATATATCCTTTTACTGATGTAAACTTAGTTCAAATTACAAGAAAAAAAAGAGGCAAAGATATAGGAAGCTTTTTAGAGGAAAGTTGCAAACATTGTGGTGGTGAAGGAGCACGATTAAAGTGGGATTATCTAAAGCTTCTTATCAAGAACCAATTGATAAAGCTAAAAGGTCAACATATCACTAAGGAATTTGTAATAACAATTGATTCAAAGTATAAGTCAGAAGTTCAAAAGAAACTTACAGAATTTATTACTTTTATTGAAGGACATGATTGTTTACTATATTTATTATATCTTGACAACTTTAATAGTTATAAGGTAGAGCCTGTTATTTTTGATAGTCAAAGGAAAAATCTTCAGGAATATAAAATATATTAAAAAGCCATAAGTGTCCATATGAATTTGTCATTAATTGTCCAATAAAATAAATTATTCTTTACAATGATTGCGTAATATGTTACAATGGCTTTTGTAGGCCGCGCAGAAGGGGTTCCTAAATTATCATATTTTTGTGATATACCCTAATTGGCGAGACTGGATTGAGGAGGTGTTTTTAATGTACGCTGTATTACAAACTGGTGGAAAACAATACAAAGTTCAAGAAGGCGACGTTCTTTTCGTTGAAAAATTAGATGTTGAAGAAGGTTCAACTGTTGAATTTGACACAGTTTTAGCTGTAGGCAAGGAAAGTGGCCTAGTTATCGGAAAACCAATGGTTGAAGGTGCTAAAGTTACTGCAAAAGTTGTTGCTCAAGGTAAAGCTAAAAAGGTTTTAGTATTAAAATACAAACCTAAAAAGGACTACAGAAAGAAACAAGGTCACAGACAACCTTTCACTAAGATTCAAATCGAAAAAATCGAAGCTTAATACATATAGCTATGGTTGAAGTAAGGTTTCTTAGAAAAAATGAAAGATTAGTCAGTTATTCTATAGACGGTCATGCCGAATATAGTGAGCCTGGTTCTGATATAGTTTGTGCGGCAGTGTCTGCACTAGCTATAACCATATATAATGGTATTGATGAAATATTAAAGATTCCTAATCTTTGTGATACGAAGGATGATGGTTATCTAGCTGTAAGCATAGATAGCGCTGAAGCTTCTGATCAAGATAAGGCTCAACTTCTTCTTGAGACTTTGAAATTAGGAATTGAACAGATGAAATCAAGCTATGAAGAATATATTAACCTTATAATAGAGGAGGTGTAACAACTATGCTTAAAATGAACCTTCAGTTATTTGCTCACAAAAAAGGAGTAGGTAGCTCAAAAAATGGTAGAGATTCAGAATCTAAGAGATTAGGTACTAAATGTGCTGATGGACAATTTGTTCTTGCTGGTAACATACTAGTTAGACAAAGAGGTACAAAAATCCACCCAGGAACAAATGTAGGTAAAGGCGGAGACGATACTCTTTTCGCTAAAATCGACGGAATCGTAAGATACGAAAGAGTTGGTAGAGATAAGAAAAGAGCTAGTGTTTACCCTGCAGATGTGGAAAAAGTATTAGCAGAATAATTAGGAGCACCCTTTAAGGGTGCTTTTTTAATAATAGAAAAGTATTTATAGATATTTTTTTAAAATATCTTACGTATTTGACTTTTTATTTTTTTAGATAGCTAAATTGGATATAATAAACTTATAAGAAAAAAGAAAAGTGGTGAAATAGATGTTCATAGATACAGCGAAGGTATACATTAAGTCTGGTAACGGTGGTGATGGTGCTATTTCTTTTAGAAGAGAAAAATACGTACCATTAGGCGGTCCAGACGGTGGCGACGGCGGAAATGGTGGTAATGTAATCATAAAAGTAGATACAAATATCACTACATTATTAGATTTTAAATATACAAAGAAGTTTATTGCTGAAAATGGTGTTAATGGTGGTACCTCAAAGTGCTTTGGTAAAAAAGGCGATGATTTAATCGTAAAAGTTCCTATGGGTACTATTGTTAAGGATGTTGAAACAGATAAAATCATGGCGGATTTATCTCATCCAGATGATTTTTTTGTTGTAGCAAGAGGTGGAAAAGGTGGAAAAGGTAATGTTCATTTTACAACCTCCACTAGACAAGCGCCAAATTTTGCAGAACCAGGAATGCCAGGAGAAGAAAGATGGATTAATTTAGAACTTAAACTTCTAGCAGACGTAGGACTTCTTGGATTCCCTAATGTTGGAAAGTCGACTTTGCTTTCAAGAGTTACAAAGGCTAAACCAAAGATAGCAAACTATCATTTTACAACTATAAAGCCTAATCTTGGTGTAGTAAGTGTAAACGGGATACAACCATTTGTAATGGCAGATATACCAGGGATAATTGAAGGTGCTTCTGAAGGTGTTGGTCTTGGACTTCAGTTTTTAAGACATATAGAAAGAACTAGACTTCTAATACATGTAGTTGACATCTCAGGTATAGAAGGAAGAGATCCGATAGAGGATTTTAAAAAGATAAATGAAGAATTAAAGAAATATAGTGTTAAGTTATGGGATAGACCACAAATAGTAGCTGCCAATAAGAGTGATATGCTTTATGAAGAAGAGAAATATTTAGAGTTTGAAAAAGCAGTTAAAGAGATGGGATATGATAAAGTCTTTAAAATAAGTGCTGGAACTGGTATGGGTATTGATCCTTTAATGAAAGAAGCTGCAAGAATACTAAGTACTATTCCTGTTACTGATTTAGAAATTTCAGAGGAAGACATGTATGTTCCAGAGGAAAAGAAATTTACTTACACTATAAGAAAAGAAGCTATAGATGAAGATTGTGATGTTTATATAGTTGAAGGTTCTTTTGTAGACAGATTATTGTATAGTGTTAATGTTAATGAACCGCATTCTTTAAGATATTTCCATAAAGTTCTTAAGAACAAGGGCGTAATGGATGATCTTAAAGAACATGGTATTAAAGATGGCGATGTTGTAAGACTTAATGATTTTGAATTCGAATATTTACTCTAGGAGGAACCTATGCTTACAGGAAAACAAAGAAGTTACTTAAGAAGTTTAGCTCATAACTTAGAACCAATATTTCAAATAGGCAAAAATGGTATCGAGGAGAATTTCTTAATACAAGTAGATGAAGCTTTAGAAGCTAGAGAGCTTATAAAGATTAAAATATTAAATAACAGCGATTTCGAAGCAAGAGAAGCTAGTGATTTAATTTGTGAAAAGCTTAAATGTGAAGGTATTCAGGCAATAGGAAAGAAATTTGTTTTATATAGAAAAAGTATTAAAAAACCAAAAATAGAAATACCAAGATAGAGTTATGATATAATTACTTAGTAGGGGAGGAAGAAGGATGGATTTTAAGAGACAAGGGATTTTAGGTGGAACTTTTGATCCGATACATTTAGGTCATATACATATAGCTTATGAGGCTATATGTAAATTAAACCTAGAAAAGATTATATTTATGCCTTCAGGAAATCCTCCTCATAAAACTGATAAAAAAATTACCTCAGGCAAGGAAAGATATGCTATTATAAAAGAGGCTATAAAAAATCAGCCGTATTTTGAGGTAAGTGATTATGAAATTAATAAAAATGGTATGAGTTATACATATGAAACTTTAGAATACTTAAATGGGAAATATAAAAATGTTAAGTGGTATTTTATCACTGGTGCTGATTGTTTAGCATATTTAGATAAGTGGAAGAATGTTCAAAGGATACTTGATAATTGTACTTTTGTTGTCTTTAAAAGAAGTGGCTTTTCAAATAAAGATATAGAGAAATACAAAAGTTATATAGAACAAACATATAATAAAGAAATAATATACTTAGATATACCTTTGATTGAAATATCTTCAACAGATATTAGGGATAGAATTAAGAATAATAAAGAATATAATTATCTTCTTCCAGAAGGTATAGGTAAATATATTATTGAAAATAAGTTTTATTAAGGTGATATTATGTATACGGAAAATGAGATTATAGCTTTTTTAAAGAATCACGTTAAAGAAAGTCGATATATACATACTATGGGAGTTGTAGAGACTGCAGAGAAGCTTGCTAAAATATATAATGTTGATATAAGAAAAACTAGAATTGCAGCATTAATACACGATTGTGCTAAAAATTTATCTGTGGAAACAATGTTTCAAATATTAGAAGAAAATAATTGTGTGATAGATGAGGTTATGAAAATTAATACTGGATTATTGCATAGTGAGGTTTCAGCAATAATTGCTGAGAATACCTTCAAGATAGAAGACAGAGAAATATTAGATGCGGCAAAATATCACACCATAGGAAGAGAAAATATGTCTGTTCTAGATAAAATAATTTACCTTGCAGATTATATAGAACCAGGCAGAAGCTTTAAGGGTGTAGAAGAATTAAGAAAAATAGCCTTTTATGAAGATTTAGATAAGGCCTTAATAGCAGCTATTGATAATACTATCAAATTTGTTGTTGATAGAAAGCAACTACTACATCCCAATTCTATATTAATGAGAAATAGATTATTAATAGTCGAAAGGGAGCACGAGAGTAATGGCAAATAATAATGATGATGTTAAGGGGATTTCTACCGGCAGAAGAATATTAAACTCTGTATTGGTTTTACTTATGGTACTAATAGTAATTGGTGCTTCAGGATATGGATATATAAGATCTACAGCTACAGTTATAAGTACATCAGATAAAATAGCCGCAATAAATGATATAAAGCCTGTGGAACCTGTAAAAAGAGCAATTGATAAGGTGAATATACTAGTACTTGGTGCAGATTATGTTGAGGGAGAGACTACTGATTTTTCATTAAGAAGAACTGATACGATGATGGTAGTAAATTACAATCCTCAAACTAAGAAAATATTTGGAGTGTCTATTCCTAGAGATACACTTGTTGATTATCAAGGAGAAAGTGTAAAAATTAACTCAATAAATGAAAAAGGGGGACCTAAGCTAACGGTTCCTACAGTGGAAGATCTTTTAGGAATAAAAATCAATTATTATGTGATGCTTGATTATGAGGGTTTTAATGCAGTTATAGATGCTATTGGAGGCGTAACAGTAACAACACAATATAGAATGAAATATGATGATGATCTTCAAGATTACCATATAGATTATCAACCAGGAGAAACTATCCACTTAGATGGTAAAGGTGCAGAAACCTTTTTTAGATGGAGAAAAAACAATGATGGTATTCCAGTAGGAACTAAAGATGCAGGTGGTGACCTAGGAAGAATTGAGAACCAAAGAATTCTTTTAAATGCTGTAGCTGAAAAAGCAGCAAGCTTATTTATGGTTCCAAAGATTCCTAGTATTTTAAGTACTGTTATAGAACATATTGCAACGAATATGTCAGCAGATGATATAATGGATTATGGAGTGGCAGTGGCTTCAGTTGGAAGATCAAATATCGAATTTGCTACTTTAGAAGGAGATACACCAGAAATACAGGATGGAGTAACTTATCCATTTGTATTCAAACCTTATGATGAGAAAAACCAAATTGCAATTGCAAGATTAAATAATATACCAGTAGAACAAGTGAAAAATTTTGATAAAGCCAATCTTAAAGTAAATATTATTAATGGAACAGGTATAAGTGGTCTTGCAGGAAACTTAAAATCAGAGTTAACGCAAAATCAAGGGTTTCAGGATCAAAATGTACAAGTTGGAAATTCCAATGAAAATATTAATGAATCTGTTATAGAAGTATATGGCTTAAATGAGTCATTTGGTGATATAATAAAAAAAGAATTTATGAAAACAAATATAGACAAAATTGTTTATTTAAAAAGTGACACTAAGGAGTTCGACATAGTTGTTAAATATGGGTTAGATTATAAAAACTAATTTTGATAAATATGAGGAGGAACAAAAAATGGAGAAAGAAATTATAAGTACCAGTAATGCACCAGGAGCTATTGGACCTTATTCGCAAGCGGTTAAGGTTGGAAATATTTTATATACTTCAGGACAATTACCGATTGTACCAGCAACAGGAGAACTTATAAAATATGACATCAAGCGAGCAACAACTCAATGCCTAGAAAATGTTAAAGGGATATTAGATGAAGTTGGAACATCTTTTGATAAAGTCATTAAGACTATGATCTTTTTAAGAGATATGGAAGATTTTGATGCTGTTAATGAGGTATATGCTAAGTATTTTGCAGTTAAACAACCAGCAAGATCTTGTGTTCAGGTATCAAAATTACCTAAAAATGCTCCAATTGAAATAGAAGTAATTGCACTAGTAGAATAGTCGCATTATTAATTTATTACATTGAGAATGGCTATGTCAAAAGGCATAGCCATTTTTGTGCAAAACTTAAGAGGTGAATCATGGAAAATAAGATTACGTTTAATATAACAAAAGAAGATGAAGGTATGAAGATAAAAGAGTTCTTAAAACTAAAAAATAATTTCTCTTCAAGGTTTTGTAGAGCATCAGCTTTGGCAAAAAATATTTTTGCAAATAATAAAGTTATAAAATTAAATTATGTATTGAAGGCTGGAGATGTAATAGAAGTAAAATTAAATAAGGAAGAAAGTCAAGATATTGAACCAGAAAATATACCGCTGAAAGTCGCTTACGAAGATTCTGATATTATAGTTCTAAATAAACCTCCATTTATTGTAGTTCATCCTACTAAAAATTACCCTTATGGAACTCTTGCGAATGGTCTTTTATACTACTTTAAAGAAAAAGGGGAAAATTGTATTGTACGTTTAGTCAGTAGGTTGGATATGAATACTTCTGGTCTTATAATTGTAGCTAAAAATCAATTCAGTCATATGTCATTACAAAGAGACATGAATAAAGAGGAGTTTAAGAAGCAATATTTAGCAATCGTTCATGGGAAAATGGAAGCCGATTTTGGAACTATAGATTTGCCTATTTATAAAGAAGAGGATGAGCCTATTAAAAGGATTATTGATGATAGAGGACAAAGGAGTATAACCCACTATAAAGTTATAGAAACTTACTCAAATGCACAATTATTAAAGCTTACTTTAGAAACAGGTAGAACACATCAAATAAGAGTACATCTAAGTCATTTAGGTTGCCCTATTTTTGGAGATTCACTTTATGGTGAGTTGGAAGATCAATATATTAAAAGGCAAGCACTTCATGCATTTAGTCTTTCTTTTCCGCATCCAAGAGATGGAAGGATAATAAATATCGAGGCAGAGCTTCCTGCTGATATGAGTGAATTGTTAGAAAAACTTAGAGGGTAAAGATTTTATTTCAAATTTGCTTATAATTTATTGTTTATGTCTATAATAGCAGATAATCAAACAACAACGAGGTAGAAAAATGGGTGACGTTATTTATTTTCCAAACTCAAGTAAGATAATAAATAAACAAGAAGTTTCACAGATGATTCGAAATTATCTGAAAGTACATGAAAGAGATATAGGATGGATATCTAAAAAAATTGATATGGAAGAGAAAATCTTAAGAAATAAAATAAATCGAGGCTATTTGACAGAGGAAGATTTAGTAGAAATGCAACCTTATCTTAGATATCACATGGAAGCTGCTTATGAGTTATGCATAGCTTATGATGAACGGCTGATATTATCTCTGCAACAATCAATCATGTATGAAAGGATTGAAGGAGAAGAACGGCAACAGGCATTAGATTTTATTAATAAAAGTGTTTTAAGTGCTAAAGGGTTAAATAAAAATGTAGATGAAATAATAGAAACGTTAAAGTATAGTTATTCCGTTCTTGAAATTTGCGATTTGCTAATGGATAGAAAGGGAGAACTTGTGGGGCTTATACATCCAGAAACTGAACAATTTCATTTATGGTATGTAACAGAGGTTATGGACGAAATGATGATAGATAAAGATATGTTCATTAAGAAAGAGTTAGAAAAACTCATATCTGAGATTGAATAGGTTTTTAACTTTTAAGAGGTATTCATTTCTTAAAATTTCATTGATAATTTCCAGTGCTGTTAAAGTTGAGATGGATAAAGAAACTTTAATTATTATCTAGTTTCTGTATTGTGAAGAAATGTAAAATTATATAAGGGAACAGGTCTTTGTAAGTATTACAAAGACCTGTTTTCTTATGTAAGTGTTAATAAAACTAGAAACTAGTTATTTGACCTAAAATGTATTTTTTCAATAAAGCTAAATCTATTGAATTTACTTTCCCATTTGAATCTACATCTGCTGCTGTAAATGCATCTCCTGTTAAGGTTGAGGTACCCATAATATGTTTCTTCAGTAGTGCAAGATCCATGGCAGATATCTTTGTATCATTATTAACATCACCCTTTTTTATAGTAGGGTTAACTATTAGAGTAGGTTCTTCACCAGCAACCTTTACTCCATTATCGTAGATAGGAATATATTTTGTTTTAACTCCATCTTGTCCACCAGTAGTAGCTGTAAGCCCTTGGAATGAGAAATCATTTGCACAGTTTATCGCTGTTCCATAAGGAATACCTATCGACATATAAACATCTTTTTTGTAAGTGTTGTTGTTTATAGGAGAGATATTAGTTCCTGTAAAATCAATATTTATATAGTATATGTTTTTATCAACATCCCAAGGTATAAGCCCAGAAAGTTTAACTCCTGAGGTACTAGCCTTTGCTGTAAAGTCACTTGGTTTTATACCAGCTTTAATTTCTTCTGTAATATCCATAAAGTATCTAGCAGATAGTTTATCACTACCTCTTGCTGGCCAACCAGTTTGATTACGAATAGAAACCATTAATTGAAGTTCATTTCCACTAGTTCCACTTGAACTACCATAAGCTAGGTATTCATCAACTGGCGTTTCAATAGCTTTGAAATTTTCAATTGGTGTACCACCGTATTTGTCGTACATTTTAGCAAGGATCCCAACAAAGCCTGCATTATAATCACAAGCAACCTCATTATTTTGATAGTTATTTATGTCATCAGTGTACTTATCGCTAGTATCTGGACCTCCAACTAATGCTCCATAAAGCGTATGCCTACTGTAATCAGGAATATTACATGTTAAATATCCCATCCAAGTACTGTGTGCAGTTCTATGATGAGGATGTGTTGGAGAATTTTCCCCAAAGCCTACTACAAAACTTCTTCCAGTGCTTCCAAGAGCATAATCAATTTGACTCTTTGCAAAATTTTCATAAGCAGTTGCCTTTGTAACATCACAACCAGACCAATCAGCATAAACACTTGCAAGGAAAGCTTGAGTTGTTGCGTATCTAAGAGATCCCCACATATCTAAAACTGCTAGCCCTTTTGCGCTATATGGTACTCTTTGTGTACCAACGCCTGTTGACCACCAATCTAAATTTCTTTCTGCGCATTCTTTATAAAGTGGTTTATTTGTCAACCTAGCAAGTAGTAAGTAAGAACCAAAGATACAGTTATCCCAATTATGCGCCCAAGTATATTTAGGCGTGCTTGTTCCAAGCTCTACTCCCCAGTTTGGCACATAAGACTCTGCCTTATCAAGATAAGCTGAGTCGCCAGTTGCCATATTCAGCCATGTAGCCGCCCAAGTTAATTCATCATAAAAACCACTCCATGAACTATAACATCCCTGAGCTGCCTTATATCCAGCATCACTTCTTGTAGTATCTGCAAAAGTGAATAATTCTTTTGCGTGCTTTAAGCAAAGCTCAGAATAAGAAGGATCTGTATCCTTGAAAATTATTGAAGCTGCTGCTAACGCAGCGGCAGTTTGTCCTACGACAGCTGATCCGGGATTAGCTGTATCAACTTTAAATGATGGTCTTGCCATTGGCATAACTTCCGCAGATCCCCACCATGAATGATCCGCTGCAGCATCACCAACTTGATAGTAGTATTCATTTGGACTTGGATGGCATTTTATCAAGTAATCTGTAGCCCATTTTATATTGTCTAATATGTAAGGAAGTTGACCACTTTTTTCATATGCACCACGACTTTCATAAACACTCCATGATAACATTGAAACAGTGTAAGCCATTGGCAAATTGAATTTTACGTGATCTCCAGCATCATACCAACCTCCAGTAAGATCTAGACCATTGTCTTTACCATCAGTCAATCCAGAATCTCCACGCCAGTTATTTCTACCGTTTTCAGGTAAGTCTCCTGATCTTTGAAATTCATAGAACATAATTCCCTTTTGTAATGCTTCCCCGTAGTTGTAATTTTCTGTAGCTGACACTTTTACTGGTGCCTTTAATGGTGCTGTGATAGAAGCTAACATAACCACGCTAGCTAAGATAGAACCTAATTTTTTCATAATAACCCCTCCATACTTAATAAATATTTTATTCGCCATTTTATAACGAATATAAACGATAAGAAAACGTATTCAGAAAAAGTTTTATGTCACTAAATACTTATAATTATACCATGTATATAAATAATTGTAAATATAACCTCTAATTTGTCTAAATCCTTAAATATTGAATTTAGACATAATTTGTTCAATCTTCATATTGAAACATATATAAGTTTTGGTGCTGAAGCTATAAGAAAGATATTGAAAACTTTGGCGATGCTATGAAAAGTCTTTATTTAATATATATGTGGAGGGTAAAAGTAGAGAAGTAATATTAGAAATAGGGCTCACTTTAGTTTACTGGATTTTATCGAAAATATTAAGGAAAAGTTTACTAAGTTGACATGTGAAACAAATCTGAATGAAAGTAGACGAAGTGATTTGTGAGCCCTTTAGTAGTGTTATCTATATGTAATTATATTTGTGATGGTAATATAAAAAAAGAAAGTTTATGTTAACCGTAAGTTAAAGTAAATTAATAAAGACACTATGAAAAAATATCCATAGTGTCTCGAAATACTAGAGTCTATTCATTAAAAGCTCTATAAATTGCATTAACTGCTTTTTCAAAATCGTCAGTTTCAACTCCAGTTAATATGTTCATTTCACTAGAACCTTGATTTATCATTCTAATATTAATATGTGCTTCCGCTAAAGCTCTAAAAATAGTTGATGCTATACCAGGAGATTGAGCCATACCTTTTCCAACTGTTGCGATAACAGCCATATTTGGATAAACCTCTATAGAATCAGGATTACATTGACGCTTGATTTCTTCAACAATTTTTTCCTTTTTATTTTTTAACTGAGAATCAGCTATAACAAAACACATAGAATCTATTCCAGATGGCATACTTTCAAAAGATACTCCGTACATTTCAAGGATAGATAAAATTTTTCTACAGAAGCCAAGTTCTAAGTTCATTAGTGCCTTTTCTATTGAGATAACAGAGAAATCTTTTCTTCCTGCTATTCCAGTGATTTTACCGTGAGATGTATTTTCGTAGCTGTCGTCTACTATAAGCGTTCCAGGATGTTCTGGGCAATTAGTGTTTTTAATATTTATTGGAATACCAAGATCACGAACTGGGAATATAGCTTCTTCATGAAGAACTGAAGCTCCCATATACGATAATTCTCTAAGTTCCTTATAAGTAATTTTTTCTATAGTTTGTACATTTTCTACTATTCTTGGGTCAGCCATAAGGAAACCTGAAACGTCTGTCCAATTTTCATAAAGCTTAGCTTTAACTCCAGCTGCTATTATAGAACCTGTAACATCTGACCCGCTTCTTGTAAAGGTAAGTATTTCACCTTCTTCAGTTGCACCATAGAAACCAGGTATAACTGCATTAGGTATGTTTTTTAATTTTTCTTGAATGTTGCTTTGAGTCTTTAGTGGATCGTAACAACCATTTTCACCGAAGATTATTAAATCAGCTGCGTCAACAAATTCATAACCTAAAAATTTAGCAAGAACTATTCCGTTTAAGTATTCCCCTCTACTTGCTGCGTAGTCCTTTGAAGCACCGTCCATTAGGTCTGATTTAACTTTTTCAAGATGAACTTGTATGTCAAGATCAATATCTAATTCTTGCGTTATGCTAATATATCTGTCTGCGATTAGTTTAAATACGTCATCAAAAGCAATGCCACTTTCAACGTGAGCATGACATAGATATAATAAGTCAGTAATTTTAAAGTCTTTACCATTACGTTTACCAGGTGCAGAAGGTACAATATATCTTCTTTCTGGTTTTGCGTCAACAATCTCTTTTACTTTTCTAAATTGTTCCGAACTTGCGAGAGAACTTCCTCCAAATTTTGCGACGATAGTGTTGGTCATGTGTATTTGCCCCCTAAATATAAAAGTTTTTCTACATTAAATAATAACAAGTTGACAAAAATAGTGCAATAGTTACAAGAGTTATAATAGAGATTTTCTAAAATATTGCTAAATAAATTATGGGAATTAACATAGCTGGTAAAAGATTAGCAACCTTTATTTTAACAATTCCGAGCATATTTAGTCCTAAACCTAAAATAAGAAGACTTCCTACAGCTGAGATTTCTGTTACTACTTCAGGACTAAGTATATTAGTAAGAGATGAAGCTCCCAAAACGATTATACCTTGATAAACAAGTACTGATATGGAAGATATAAGTACGCCTATTCCTAAGGATGATGCGAAAATAATAGATGAAACACCATCTAAAATAGATTTAGTATAAATTATTGAATGATTTCCTTTTAGTCCACTTTCAAGAGAACCTACTATAGCCATTGCACCTACGCAAAAAAGTAGAGTTGAAGTTACAAATCCTTCTGATATAGAGCCTTGATTGTAAGTCTTAAGGCTCTTTTCCAATTTTATACCTAGAGAGTTAATACGTTTATCTATATCTATAACTTCTCCGATGAAAGCACCTAAGGCTATAGATATGACTACTAAAAGTGTATTATTTGACTTAAGTACCCCACTAATCCCAATATAAAGAACACACAAAGCCAAACCATTGACTATTGTGGTACTAATTTTTTCAGATAACTTACCTTTAAGTAATAAACCAATGATTCCTCCTAATAAAATTGAGAGAAAATTTATTATGGTTCCAAGCATTTTATTGTCCACCTTTCAATAGGATAGTAAATAGGGAATTTTAATAACATTTTTATTGCCTGTTGCATATATTGATAAATATAACCTTTTATTTAGGATTATAAATCAATTGTTTACCTTTGGATACTATGGAAACATAGTTTTATACTGTATATCTATAAATACTTACTTTAACTATAATAGGTTAGTTTTAAAAATTTATCAACATAATAGAAATAAGATACTATTATTTCCAAGATAGGGAAACTGCAGATACAAATAGATTAGTAACGCAAATGTCAAAAATAGAAGTAGTTTAAAGATAATAAGTTGTTGATGTAAATAAGATTTATATACTTATGTAGCACATTTAAGAACAAAAGTGTATCTATGGAAAAAGATAATAGAGCTTTGATTTTGTATAAGGAGATGATTTTATGAAGGAAAAAAATTACCTAGAAATGGTCATCACAAAAGAAAAGCTTAGAGAAAATGGGAGGCTTAAGAAGCTTTACAGCAGCATAGAAAATAGATTGGAAAAAGAAAAGGTTATCTTTTCAAGTCTTGTAAATGAATTAATAACTATACTTGTAAATATGGATAACTGTCAGATAGAGGCTTTAGGAGTATTGATATATAGGTTAATAGAAGATAATTACGAACAAAAATACGTACTTTGTAAGCTAAAACTCGACCAATGTAAGTTGCTCACAAGAAAGCTAAAAGATGAGCTCTATGAAGTTGACTCTAAGCTATTTTTAATCAGCGAAACGAATAATAAGAATGGGCCTTTCGATAATAATACTAGCATCGATTTTGATGAGGTTTATGAGGATGTGGCTAGGATTAGTACTGACATAAAGGAATTAAGAGAACTAAATAATCTGGGAAAAGCCGCATATTCTAGTATAAAGAAATTACTCGAGTATTTGACTTATATAGAGAGATGGAACAGCGGTAACGAAAAAAACTCAGGAGTAATAGCTAAATCTATAAAGTGTAGCCATTTAAATGATACAAAAGATAAATCTATTGAAGTAATATACCTTTTAAGCAAATTTCAAAGGGAGATTGAAACTTCTGTAATTCATATGAAAGTTATCAAAGAATATGAGGAATATCAAAAGAAAGCAAACTATTTTACAGAAGGATATTTTGTGGAGTGGCTTTTAAAAGAAAACATAAATTATACAATTGATAATCTCAAAATACTTAAATCTAATCTTAAGGATCTAATGAATACCTTAAAGATTAAACAAGATTCAGCTGAAGTAAGTTTAACTGAAATGATTAAAGGATATAATGAGAAAAATTATTATGAATATATAAAAAATATAGAAAGAAAAAGTTAATAATAAAAGCTTTGAATTAAGAATATTGGTTACAAATAATATATTGAATTATTATGTAGTTTGATATATAGAAACTGCAGCTAATGTATAATTCAAGGCTTTTATTAGTTAGACCTATTTGTTTGGTATTTAAAATAAATAAATAAATAAATAAATAAATAAATAAAATGCAATTTAGGAACGTTGAAGACATTAGTTGAAATAAAAAAAAATGTGGTATACAATTAGCTATAATAAATTAACTATATAAAATTTATAACTTAAGTAGTTGATAAAGAAGAAACATGTAATAAATAAATTTAAATCTTTTTAAAAATATTTGTATAGGTAAATACACGTAATTTATTGTGTTTAGGAGGAAAAGATGAGTTTAAATGCAACACCAAGAAGTGAAAGAGTACATATAGCTTTGTTTGGGAAAAGAAATGCAGGAAAATCTAGTGTAATAAATGCCATAACAAATCAACAATTATCGATAGTATCTGACATTGAAGGAACTACAACAGATCCTGTATATAAGTCTATTGAAATATTGCCCATTGGACCTTGCGTTATAATAGATACAGCAGGACTTGATGATGTTGGGGAACTTGGAGATTTAAGAAGAAATAAAACCCTTGAAGTTCTAAATAAAACTGATATTGCTCTAATTGTAGCAGATAGTACAAAAGGAATAACAGGCTATGATAAAGAAATCATAGCAGAAGTGAAGAAAAAGAAAATTCCTTTGATGATTCTAATGAATAAAATAGATGAAAGAAACTTTGAAGTTAATGAAATTGAGAATTTAAAAAAAGAGTTTGATTGTGAGGTTCTTAAAGTTTCAGCAGTTACGAAAGTTGGAATAAATGAGGTTAAAGAAAAGATAAGTTTTTTAATTCCTCAAGATAAAGAGAATTTTAGATTATTAGAAGGACTTGTAGAACCAAAAGATGTAGTAGTTCTTGTTACTCCAATTGATACAGGTGCTCCAAAGGGAAGAATGATTCTTCCACAGCAACAAGTAATAAGGGAACTTTTAGATAGTGATGCTATAGCTATGGTTACAAAAGAAAATACATTAAAAGAAACTTTGGAAAGCTTAAAGGAGTCCCCAAAACTTGTAATAACTGATTCTCAAGCTTTTTCAAAGGTGTCCAAAGTAGTCCCAAAGGACATAAAATTAACAGGGTTCTCTATAGTTTTTGCAAGATATAAGGGAGAACTTACAGAACTGATCAAAGGTGTTAAAGTACTAGAGAAACTAAAGGATGGAGATAAAATTCTTATTTCAGAGGCTTGCACTCATCATAGGCAGGAAGATGATATTGGAGCGGTGAAAATTCCCAAGTGGATTAAAGAAAAAACCGGCAAGAATCTGGAGTTTCATCATAGCTCAGGAGGAACTTTTACTGAAGATGTTAAGAAGTATTCTTTGATAGTGCACTGTGGAGCCTGCATGATAAATAGAAAGGCAATGCTTAAACGAATTGATGATGCCAAAGTATATCAGGTACCAATAGTAAACTATGGAATACTAATAGCTTATTTGAATGGAATGTTAGATAGAGCCTTAGAACCATTCCCTGACGCTAAAAATATTTATGAAAACAAGGAATAGTTTATGTTTGAAGCCAAATATATATTTAGTTTACTGATAATAATAATTTTATATATTGTTTTTGAAATAAAGTTTATAAAGACTAATAGATTAGTAATAAAGACAGATAAAATCGATAATGGTGATTACATAAAGATATTTCAACTTAGTGATTATCATAATTCAAAGGTTAACTCTCAAATTATTTCGAAGATTAGGGAAGAGAGACCAGATATAGTAGTAATTACTGGAGATATAATAGATAAACGAACAAAATCATATAAAAATGTATACAGTTTATTAAGAAAAATAGTTGAGATAAATAAACGAGTGTATTTTGTAAATGGAAATCACGAATGGAAGAGTGGTAAGTTATTTGAGTTTCTAGAACACCTTGAGAATATAGGGATAAAACTTTTGAACAATAAGATGGATATAGTGGAAGTAAGAGGAATGAAAATTAATTTATGTGGAATAGATTGTTTCCCTATATATTGCGATTTTGAGGAAGCAAAAAATAATTTAGATAGTAATACTTATACTATATTATTATCTCATAAGCCACAGATTACAAGGTTTGAAGGGGTTTCAAAAATTGATTTAATTTTAAGTGGGCATACTCACGGCGGACAGATAAGATTACCATTCATAAGACCATTTTTAAAGGATAAGGATGGGATTTCTTCTAGGTATGATAAAGGGTTATTTAATATAAGAAATCTTAAACTATATATTGACAGTGGCGTTGGTACTACAAGGTTTCCAATAAGACTTTTTGTTAGGGGGCAAATTTCTTTAATAACTTTGACTTCTAACAATTAGAGTGATTTACCATAGAAAGTTAAAACCTCTTTAATTCATAGTTTACATGAATTAGAGAGGTTTTAACTATTAATTTTTTATAAAGTTTTTATATAGCAGAGTTGCCTCTTTCGCCAGTTCTAATACGAACTGCATCTTCTACATTATAGATAAATATTTTTCCATCACCAATATTTCCAGTAGAAACTACCTTACAAATACTATCAATTATTCCTTCAAGATCCTCAGCTGATACTACTATTTCAACTTTTATTTTTGGTAAAAGGTTTACTTCTATTTCGGTTCCTCTATAGTATTGAGTAGTCCCTTTTTGATTACCAAACCCCATGATATTTGTAATCATCATGCCTTTAATTCCTAGGTTATTTAATTCTTCTTTAAGTTCTTCTAATCTACCTGGATTAATTATAATTTCTAATTTCTTCATAATATTCATTCCCCTCCAATATCCTTCTAGAAGTTTTTGTAACCTAAATGTATATTATTTATGATAGCTACTATCCATATGGTATTTCATATAAGATATCTTTTGTATGAACAATAAAGATTACTTTATCTTATTATTATTCAATAACTTATGGATTATTGCTAAAAATTTCTGTTATTCATGAGAATGTCAAATGGCATTCTAAAATTTGATAACTTTACATAGTTAATTCTAGCATTAACATAGAATAAACTTCTAGGTTAATTAAATTTGAAGAATATATAGCCCCCTAACTTTTATCATAAATTATGTAAGGATAATTATTGGCTCATTTTTTGTGATTTTTCTGCACAAGTATTTACAGCACTTATAACAGCAGATCTAAAGCCAAGCTTTTCTAAAGTTGCTACAGCTTCAATAGTTGTACCTCCTGGTGAGCATACGTTGTCTTTAAGTTTTCCAGGATGTTCACCTGTTTCTAACACCATTTTTGCAGAACCAAGAACTGCTTGAGCAGCAAATTTATATGCTTTGTCTCTTGGCATACCTTGAAGTACAGCACCATCAGCAAGAGCTTCGATAAACATATAAACATAAGCAGGGGATGATCCACTAACGGCAGTAACTGCATCGATAAGTTTTTCATCTATTACTTCTCCTTTACCAAAGCTATTGAAAATAGCAAGGACATCAGATATTTCATCTTCTGGAACTTCTGTGTTAGGGCAAAGGGCAGCCATTCCTTCACCTACCATGGCAGGAGTATTAGGCATTACTCTTATTAATTTTATAGGTTTTCCAAATGCTGATTCTATTGAACTTATAGATTTTCCAGCAGCAATAGATACGATTATTGTAGAATCATCAACCGCTCCTTTAATTTCCTTTATAACTACAGGATATATGTTTGGTTTTACAGCCAAAATTAATATTTCTGACTTTGAAGCAACATATACATTATCAGTTGTAGTTTCAACTTTGTATTTTTCTTTTACAGTATTTAAAGCTTCTTCAGATTTGTCACTAACTACTATGTTTTCTGAATTAGTAAGCTTTGAATTTATTATTCCACCAATGATAGCTTGAGCCATATTACCGCTGCCTATCAATCCTATTTTCTTATTCATAAAAACACCTCCAAATTGTATAGATATACACTTTTTATTTAATATCTAAATTCCCTTGTAGTCAATGGTATATACATCCTAGAAATGGATATAATTATTATGAGTGCATAATAATTGTAACACTATTTTCAAGATATTGAAAATAAATTACTATAAGGATGTAATTTGTAAAAAATATTATGTGGGAAAAGGAGATGAGTTGGGAAATGAAAAAATATAAGAAAAGACCTATTTTTAAACTTCCACTCTCAGAATTTGAAGCTATCGTAGAGATAATTGATATATTGATGTTAGTTTTTAGCACAATAATTACTTATAGATATTGGGGGTTATTGCAGGAAAGAGTTCCAACTCACTTTAATTTAATAGGGCAAATTTCTGAATGGGGTGGAAAAGGGAGTCTTTTATTGATGCCAATTGCTATGGTCATTATTTATTTCTTTATAACGATTCTAGAAAAGTACCCCCATATATATAATTATCCGAAACCAATAACAAAGGAAACAGCAAAAAATCAATATAGAATAGCTAGACAATGTTTAATGATAATTAAAACAATAATATTATCATTCCTTTCATATTTTTATTGGCAGAGTATTCAAAGTGCAATACTATTAAAGAGAAATCTAAATTTTTGGTTTATCCTTATTTTTATAGTAGCGCTTTTTTCAACTTTGGGATACTATATCTATAAGCTTATAAATAACTCAGAGGTTATTTAATAAGCTGTATGATAACTAAAGGTGGATTATAGTTAATAAAGCTATAAGAATCTAAGCAGTTAAAATTTAATATGATAGTTATTAGTAATAAGATAAGTTATATGGTGTAAAGATATATTAGTTAAATTTAGATATATAACTTATGGCTTTTATGGAGGCATTTTATGAGTATAGAAAGATTAACAGAAATAATAAGAAACAGTGATAATATAGTGTTTTTTGGTGGTGCAGGGGTTAGTACTGAGTCTAATATTCCAGATTTTAGAAGTTCCAATGGTTTATTTAATGAAAAGCTAAATATTACATTCACTCCAGAGCAATTAGTGTCACATACATTTTATATTAAGTATCCTGAGGAATTTTTTAAGTTTTACAAAGATAAACTCATTTATCCAAAGGCAAAACCTAATGCAGCTCATTTAGCTTTAGCTAAGCTTGAAGACCTTGGTAAGTTAAAAGCTATTGTAACACAGAATATTGATGGGCTTCATCAAGCGGCAGGCTCTAAAAACGTTTTTGAACTTCACGGATCGGTTCATAGAAATTACTGTTTAAAGTGCCATTCTTCTTACGATGCAAAATTTATTTTAGAGGCTAAAGGTATTCCAACCTGTACTAAGTGTGGTGGTAATGTAAAACCTGATGTAGTTCTTTACGAAGAAGGTTTAGATGACGATATAGTTACAGGGGCAGTGGAAGCCATTTCAAAAGCTGACGTATTGATAATCGGAGGTACTTCTTTAGTTGTTTATCCAGCAGCATCACTTATAAGATATTATAATGGAAATAAGTTAGTATTAATCAATAAGTCAGAAACACCATATGACAATAATGCAGACTTAGTTATTAATGATTCAATAGGAAAAGTCTTAAGTTCAGTGATGGAGAAGCTATAATTAAAAATTTATGATATGATTAAATTACGACAATAAGATAAGAGAGGATGCAGTATAGTGAAGCTTTTTAAGTGTTCATCATACAAGGTGTTGACGTGAGTAAAGTATACAACGGGAAAAGTAAGCTTAAGAAGGATAGAAACATAAAATTATTAAAGGCTATCCTTGGATTTTTAGTTATAGGGTTCATGACATTTTTATTTATAAGAATAGATCTAAAATGGTATATAGCACTTTCTGTGTCAGGAGTATCTTTTATATATAGTTCCTATAATATAAAACGCTATAGAATTATAAGTTCAGGTGTTAATGGTGAAAATGATGTAAGAAGGCTATTAAAGTCTTTGCCAAGCAATTATACTGTATTTAATAATCTTTTAGTGCCTTCAGCTACTGGAAGACGTGAGCTAGATTTAGTGGTGGTAGGAGATAATGGTATCTTTGTTGTTGAGGTAAAAAACCACAAAGGTGTCATTACTGGAAATGCGGCAAGTAAAACTCTTACTCAGAATAAAAGAGGACAAAATGGTGGTGATTATTCAAAGCCTATTGATAATCCATTAATACAATTAAAAAGCCAAATGGCAGCTTTGGGTACAGCTGTTAGGAAAAAAGGTATACAAGCCTATGTAGATGGAATGGTATACTTTTGTAATGAAGATTGTACAGTAAGGCTTAGTGGTGACGCATGTAATGTTACTGATAGCGAAGATGTATTGATTAAATATATTAAAAGTTCCACAAAAAATAAGCTTTCAAGAAAAGATAAGGAAAACACTGAAAATTTATTAAAAGGGTATCTTCAATAAACTATTTTATTTTAAATAGTTTATTTTCCTTTTACCCATTTGAGTATCTTTGTTATAATAAAATGATTAAAGATGTTAATAATGTATTTAGACATCGGATTTTTAGATGTCTTATAATAGTTTATATAATTTGGAGGACATAAGGTGGGAAAATTAGTTATTTTAGATGGTCATAGTCTCATGAATAGAGCATTTTATGCAATACCACCCCTAACGACTGCAGAAGGACTTCACACTAATGCTATTTTTGGTTTTATAAATATGCTTTTTAAGATCAGGGAAGATATAAAACCTGATTATATAGTAACAACTTTTGATAGAAAGGCGCCGACATTTAGGCATGAAGAGTATCAGGATTATAAAGCTGGACGAAAAAGGATGCCTGATGAACTTCATGAGCAATTTGAGCCTTTAAAAGATATTTTATCAAAAATGGCTATCAATATTTTTGAAATCGATGGTTTTGAAGCTGATGATTTAATTGGAACTTTAGCTGTAAAGGCTGAGAGTGAAGGTATAGAAGTATACATAGTAACAGGAGATAGGGACGCACTTCAGCTTGCTTCAGATAACATAAAAGTATTACTTACGAAAAAAGGCGTATCTGAAAGGGAAGTTTACGATAGAAACCGTATGATAGAGGATTATGGTGTTACACCAACCCAGTTTATTGATGTAAAAGGATTAATGGGGGATGCTTCTGATAATATTCCGGGAGTTCCTGGCATAGGTGAAAAAACAGCGTATAAGTTAATAAAGGAATATGGATCTATAGAAGGAGTTTTAGATAATTTAGATAAACTAAAAGGAAAGATAAAAGAAAATCTAGAAAGTCATTGTGAGGATGCGATATTTAGTAAAAAGCTAGCGACAATAATTACGAATGTACCAATAGATATAGATTTAGATGATATAAAATCTCAAGAAGCCTATGATGTGAAGGCACTTAGAGAATTGTTTTTTAAGTATCAATTTAAAAGTCTTATAAATAAGTTGCCAGAAGAAGAAAATCAAGGACAAAAGCCAGCTGTGGAAGTAGTTATAGAAAAAATAAGTACATTAGTTGACTTTGAAAAACTTACAGAAAACGTAGATACTGAGCTTTTCATAGTACATGAAATATCAGGAAAAGAAAAGTTTTCGCTTATGAAATTAGAAAAGCTATATATACATAATTCAAAATCCTATGAAATAGAAGTACAAAAACTTTTTGAAGAGAACGAAGAAAAATCTAAAGAATATCTAAAAAAGTTATTTGAAAATACTTCTGAGAAGATTATTCATAATGCAAAAAACCTATTTACAGTCTTAAGTAAGTTGGATATAGATATAAATAATTTTGTTTTTGATACAGAAATCGCTGCTTATTTAATAGAATCCAGTGATAAAGAGTATACGCTAAAAACTCTTTTTGAAACTTATTTGCATGAAACATATCAAGATATTTCTCAAGAAATATCAAATCTTAGCAATTTATATCAAAGATTAAAGGAAAAAATCAAAGAACTTCAAATGGAGGACCTTTTATATAAAATAGAGTTGCCATTAGTGAAGGTTCTAGCAGATATGGAGAAAGTAGGCTTTAAAGTTGACAGAGAGCAACTCGACCAATTAAGAGAAAAGTTTATCAATGAAATTACTGTATCTCAAAAGGAAATATATGAAATGGCTGGAGAAGAGTTCAACATAAGTTCTCCAAAGCAACTAGGTAAGATACTTTTTGAAAAGTTAGATTTACCTGTAATCAAAAAGACAAAGACAGGTTATTCTACTAATGCAGAAGTACTTGAAAAGCTTAAGGATAAGCATCCTATAATAGATAAAATTACATACTATAGACAGTTGACTAAACTTAATTCTACCTATGTTGAAGGGCTTATTCATGTAATTGATCAAGATGGAAGGATACATTCTAGTTTTAATCAAACAGTTACAACTACTGGTAGATTATCAAGTACAGAACCGAATCTTCAGAATATACCTATAAAATATGAGATGGGTAGAGCTATTAGAAAGGTTTTTGTTCCTAATGATGAAGAGAGTTTAATATTATCAGCAGACTATTCTCAAATTGAATTAAGAGTATTAGCGCATATGGCTGATGATGAAAATATGAAAACTGCATATTTAGAGCATATAGATATTCATACAAAAACTGCTTCTGAAGTTTTTAACCTTCCTTTAGACCAAGTTACTAAAGAAAAAAGAAGTGCAGCAAAAGCAGTTAACTTTGGAATAGTTTATGGTATAAGTGATTTTGCATTAAGCGAAGATTTAAAAATATCCAAAAAGGAAGCAAAACAATATATAGATACTTATTTTAGTAGATATCCTAAAGTTAAAGAATATATCAGTAGTACAATAGCTAAAGCTGAAAAAGAGCTGTATGTAAATACGATTTTTAATAGAAGAAGATTTATACCTGAAATAACATCCTCAAATAAGATTGTTAAAGCATTAGGAGACAGATTGGCAATGAATGCTCCAATTCAAGGAAGTGCTGCAGATATAATAAAATTAGCTATGGTAAATGTCTCCAAAAGGTTAAAAGAAGAAAAATTAAAATCTTCATTAATACTTCAAGTGCACGACGAAATAATTCTAAATGTCTATAAGGATGAACTTGAAACAGTAAAAGAACTTGTTAAAAAAGAGATGGAATCAGTTATTGATTTTTCTGTTCCTTTAGAGGTAGATATAAACACAGGAACTACTTGGTATGATGCGAAATAACATCTATAAAGATGATATAATTAATTGATTTTATGTTAGATATTCAAAAACAAGTATTTGGTCAAAATAATTGACCAAATACTTTGATAAAAGAAAAGCTTTTGGTGTAGCTTCATGATCAAGCATATATAGTTTATATTTATCAAAAGTAGAGGTGAAAGCATGATAAAGGTTGGAATTACAGGAGGAATAGGTTCAGGAAAAAGTACTATTTCAAAATATCTTATAAAAGAAGGCTATAGAATTATTGATGCAGATATTATAAGTAGAGAAGTTTTGATTAAGTATCCTGAGATCCTTAATAATATTAGAACTACTTTTGGAGAAGAATATTTTTGTGGGAATAGTTTAAATAGAGCAAAGCTTGGTGAAGTTGTTTTTAAAGATCAAGAAAAAAAGCAACTTTTAGAGGATATAATAATTCCATATATAATAAAAGAAATAGATGGAAAATTTGAAAAGTATCAGAAACATGGGCTCAAAATAGTTTTTTTAGATGCTCCTACATTAATTGAAAATAACCTTCATAAAACCATGGATAAAAATATCTTAGTTTGGGTAGATAGAGAAACACAAGAGAATAGAGTGGCAACTAGGGATAAGTTATCATTAGATCAAGTCAATGATAGGATAGATGCTCAACTTCCTTTAGATGAGAAAAAAAAGTATGTAGATTACATTATAGATAATACTGGTAGTGTGGAAGAGACATATCAGCAAATTGATAAATTATTAAAGGTGTTAAAGGGGGAAAAATGAAGAAAAAGAAAAGGTCCTATAAGCTATTAATAGTTTTTTTAGTCGTTGTACTAGCTGTTGTTAATATAAAAAACATAGGAAGAATGATATTTCCTATAAAATATGATGATGTTATAATTAAATATTCAACAGAATATAAATTAGACCCTTACTTAGTGGTGGCAATAATAAAAACAGAAAGTAATTTTGAACCTATGGCAAGATCAAATAAAGAGGCTATAGGACTTATGCAAATTACTCCATCAACGGCAAGTTGGATTGCTGAGAAAAAAGGGATAAATAATATAACAGAAGAAGAGTTATTTAATGAGGAAACAAATATTTCCTTTGGATGTTGGTATCTAAATAATTTGTATTTAGAATTTAAAGATTGGGATTTAGTTATAGCGGCTTATAATGGTGGAAGAGGTAATGTAAACAAATGGCTTAGCAATGAGGAATATTCAAATGATGGAAAAAGCCTTAAGTATATTCCTTTTGAAGAAACGGACAAATATTTAGAAAAGGTGAAGCATTATCAAAAGGTTTATAGATATTTTTATGAAGAAAAATCTATATTTTGATATTATTTGTTTTAAAAGGTATGGGTAATAAAGAATTAATAAATGGTCTTCTTTTATTTTATAAAAGATCCATTATTTAAATATCATCGAAATTCTATGAATATATTGAAAGACCAATATATCCTATGAAGATTCTTTACTGAAACTTATATACATAAAAGTTCTGTAGGTAAATCATATAGTATGTTAAGGGGTGGCGGTAGAGTAGAATAAGGTCGCCCCTTGTAATAAAAAAACACTTTATTTTATTAGTAAAATCTGATAGAATAGCTTTTGTAAGAAAAATATATGCAGGTGTGCTGGAATCGGCAGACAGGCACGTTTGAGGGGCGTGTGTCACATGACGTACGGGTTCAAGTCCCGTCACCTGCACCAAATAAAAAGACATTTAAACATTTACGAAAAATTTAATAAAAAAATAACACACACGCCGAAATATTAAAAAGTAGGGTAAACGTGTGTGTTATTTTTTTCTTTTCTATATTTATACCATTGAAAATATACATTTAGGAGTTGTAAAAATGATTTTTAACCTTGAAGTATAGATGTTAAATAGAGCAAATGCTACATTACTTTGATTAAAGCTAGTTCCCAAAAATCATAATGTTAATCTTTATGTAAAGGTAATTTACAGTCAGACAAGCTAGTTACAATAAATTATGCTTACTATTATATCAGTAGTTTCTAAAGAGTTGTTATAAAGCATGAATTCATGAGTATAGCTTGAATTTATACAGTTAACTAATACTAAATCATTTTTAACAGTTTCAAAAATTTTATTATCAATAGTAGAATTAAATCCACCATTTACAGTATAAAAGCAAATTGCTACTAAAGATTTATTTAATGAGGTTTTATATTGGAATTTAAGTTGTTTACCAGGGCCAATGTTAAGATGAAGTAATTCACCATCATAATTTTCTCTTGTCATCAAATTGAAAACAGAAGATTTACCATAAGTTTTAGTTGTCCAATCGCCCATAAAATCGTCTTGTTCAAAGGAACTAAGTAGCTTCTTGTACTTATTTTCGTGTTCAAGAGTTAAGCTTCCTTCTATAACCATCAATTTACGCGAAATTTTTGGTAGACTGCTAAAAGTAGATTCTGGTATATCAATCTTAGCAACTCCCAATCTCCATAAAAAATTTTTACTGGCATAATCAGAATTTAAAGGATAAGTTGTCAATTCTGTAGCCATGCCTCCAGACCAAAATGTTGGCTTATAATTTTCTTGCCTTAGTAATTCTACACTATAATTCATATATTAATAGCACCTCTTCTTACATATCTTTTATTTTCATAATAAGCTGAAATATTAATCCATAGTTTTCAAATGTAGTATCAGTGGTAACAAATATGTATTTTATCTGTCGCACCTGATCAATGATTTCTTTCCAATTCTGCTAGAAGGCTATCATAGGATCATAAATTAAGAAAGGTCTCAGCCTCATAAAGAGTTTTTCTTTAAGATATATTATTATGAAATACCGTACAAGTTTAGCGTAACATATTTTGATTCCAGTGAAAATATTAAACCTCATAAAAAATGTCTACGAGCTGATATTTAATTTGATAACTTGTGATTTTATAACTATAATGGTATTTATGTGAAAATACTAAGAGGTGTAAGATGAAGCATAAAGTTCTAATAAGAGTGACGTATATCTTTCTAATTTCCTCTAACTTTCCTTTAATGAAGCCTTTGCATATGCAGCTGAAAATATATCAGCAATACAAAAAAAGGCCAAAGAAAGGCATGTTTTTAAAACAAACCTTTCTCTTAAAGTAAATAGAAGTATTAGAAATTAGTTGCTATAATTTTAGAACTCAAATCTTGATCAACAAAATCCATTCCAGTGATACCGAAATTACCTTTTGTATTCGAATTAAAATAATTTCTAAGTCTCGAATTGATATCATCAGAAACTTTAGGGATGCTTGGTATTCCAAATAACAAAGGTTTATATCCGCTTGTATTGTTTATATATAATAAATTTGAATTTTGAGAATTCTTTACGGAATTATATGCATTTAAAATAGAATTCCACTTTACATTGTTATCTTTTACTACGAAGTCATCTTGAATTTTTAGCTTATCCCATGTGATTCCACTTATTTTATTGCTATTGAATTTTTTAATTAAAACGATTTTTCCTTTAGATTCTTCTAAGGTAGGAATTCTATCTTCTGTATACCACATATTTTTGGTTGGGGTAATATAATTAATCATTAATGTATCATCAAAACCTCGAGTGTTATCTGATGATTTATACTCTTCTTGAATACTGATTAAAATACGCTCTGAAGGATTATTATGTAAAAAATTTATACATTCATTTAATACGTCGCCAAAGTTTGTTTTTTGGTATACCATACCATGGTGTATAGCGAAGATATTTTCAATATGGCGACATCTTATATCTAAGTAACGTACACCTGAATTTAGTTGTTCTGTTATTGAAAGATTTTGACATTTTGCAGTGCCAGAAATAGTTTCAACACGTGCAGCGGAGTCATGCGTTCCAGGAATTGATATCTGTGATAAACTCTTGCTTTGATCTAATGAACCCATCCAGTTTGAAGTTGTGTAAGCACTCGCATTAATAAAATTCATTGATGCAAATAACAATGTTGATGCTAATAAAATTGATAATTTTTTCTTCATAAATAAAAACCTCTCTTTGTTTTCATAGTGTAAATTAAATTTACAAAAGTTATTATAATATAGTCTCATGTAAAAAACAACAATAAATGTAAAATAATTACTAAAACTATAGCTGTTCGTCTTACTGCAAGGTTATACTGTGCGAAAAATAGTTAGCTTGTAAAACGTTTTTGTATTATTTACACCCACTTGCCGAATCCATGGTTAAGATATATACTTTTGGTAGCGAAATAAATATATTATTTATTAAAAAATAAAGTAATGTGTTATACAAAATAAGTAATTTTAATAATTTAGATTAATTATAGATAACTACAGATGAAATTTAAGGGATTCATTAAGCGGATCACCTTTATATACTTGAAATAAAGTTAAAAGGTTTCCTGAATAATTTAAGTTATTATAAGTTAGTTTTAGAATTTATAATCTTATAATAACAATTAAATTCAATGTAATCGATTTAACTTCGGAGGTATCATTTATGCGAGGGAAAACCAGAAAAATTTTAAAAATAACCATTTTAACTCTTATGGTCTATTCGTTTTTTATTTCATGTAATACATTTGAGAAAAAAGATGATGGGGCTAGTAAACAAGATAATGTAAATAGTGAACAGGGGTGGAAGTCAGATACTTCACCAGTAACTTTTGATTGGTACGTTAATTACCCATGGTTTACAACTAAGTGGGGTACTAATTATGTATCAAAGTATGTTACAGAAAAAACAGGTGTAAGTTTAAATTTTATAGCTCCAAGCGGAGATGGGACAGAAACGCTAAATGCAATGATAGATAATGGTAAGTTACCTGATTTTATAACTTTAAGCGCTTGGGATGATAACTATAAAACTATTATAAAAGATAAGTTGGTTTTTCCCCTTGATCAATTGGCAGAGAAATATGATGCATATTTTTTTAAGGTTACTGATAAACAAAAGTTAGAATGGTATAGACAAAATGATGGATACGTATATTGTTATCCTAATTATTCTTTATCTATAAAAGATACTAGTGAGTATAAAGAAGAAAAGCCTTCTAATCAAACATTTTTGGTTAGAAAAGATATATATGAGGCAATAGGAAGTCCGGATATGAGGACTACTGAAGGATTTTTAAATGCTCTGAAAAAAGCTAAAGAAAAGTTTCCTATTGTAGATGGAAAGCCATTGATAACTTTAGGTTTACATGAGTTTAATGACACAGGCAATTTGTCCCTAGATAGTATTTTGCCTAATTTTTTGGCAATACCTTTTGAAAAAGATGGTCAAATTTATGATCGCATAACTGATCCTGAATATATAACATGGTTAAAAACTTTAAGAAAAGCCAATGAATTTGGATTACTTTCGAAAGAGGTCTTTGTTGATAAAAGAGCACAGATGGAAGAAAAAATTGCTGAAGGAAGATATTTTGCAATGATTTATCAGAGAAGTGATATGTCACCACAGCAATTGAAAATATATGAAGCTGATAAAAATAAGATTTATATACCGGTTAATGGACCATCAAACAATAAATTTGATGAACCAAGACTACCTTCTGATAGCATTTCTGGATGGACTGTTACACTTGTTTCAAAGAGTTGTAAGGATCCAAAGCGAGCTATAAGGTTTCTTAGTTATTTGATAAGTGAGGAGGGAAATAGGGATTTATATCTAGGAAAAAAAGGTTTTTCATGGGAGGAAGTTGATGGTAAGGAACAGTTTAAACAAGATATAGCCTACTTACTAAATAATGATAGAAAGACTTTTTACGAGAAGTATGGAGGAACAGAAAATTATTGGATGCTCATGGATAGTAATTATATAGATAAGTGGATTTCCACTGAGCCAGAACCTTTACGATTATTAAAAGATTGGACAAAAGGGAAAACTTATAACTTTTCTGTATATGATCAGATAACTCCATATGGAGATACAGAAGAAGCTGTGGCTTATTCTCAAATATCTTTTAAATGGCAAAACACTTTGAAAAGTTTACTTATAGCAAACAATGATAATGAGTTTGATGATATATTCAATGAATTTTTGAACTATAGAAAAAATCACGGCTATGAAAAGATACAAGCTTATAAGCAGAAAAAGTTTGAGGAAAATAAGAAAAAACTTAATATAAATAAATGATTGTAGGATTAGGAGCATTTATATGAACAAGTATAGTGAATCATTTATAAAACCATTGAGAAAAGTACTAATAAATAGAAGTTTAATGAAAAAATTATTAGTCTCTTATATAACAATCATTGCAATTCCGATAATGGTGTTTTTTGCATATACCTTTAAATCACTTGAAGCTAATGCAAAAAAAGATGTGTTGAACAAACATAATTACGAACTTAATGTTGAGTATGATACTATTGAAAAAAATATATATATTATGCGAAGTATGATAAATACAATAGTAAATAATAAGGATGTCTTAAACTATATTGATAGTGCAAAAGATATAGATGTAAAAGAACTTATAAATTTTAATGATACCATATATAAACAAGTAACAAATCTACAAAATAGTAATCCTAATATAAAAGAAATAAATATATTCACTAACAATGTACAAGCTAATGAGATCTGGCCACTAATATATAGAGAAGATAGAATTTATAAAAATGATTGGTATAAGAAAACTCTTGATAAAAATGGAGCTGCATATTGGAATATAAACAAATATGATGATGACATTGAAATTAATTCAATAGCGAATCAACAATTTGGAAATTTAGTAGTCTCTTTTTATAAAGAACTTAAATCCCCTAGTAATAAGCACCTAGGAATAATAAGAATAAACATGTTGTCTAAAGATTTTTTCCCCAATATGTTTAATGTTGATAATTTAAATAGTGGACAAATATTTCTTTTCAATATAGAGAATTTAGAACTAAATACAAATGAAAACAATTCTTTTTTAAATAATTTTAATTTTGATAGAGAGCAGTTTAAAGAATTTATTAAGGATAAATTAAAGGACAGTAAAGGTGCAATAGATTATAAGCAAGGAAGTGAAAAATATACTTTGCTTTATAGAGAATCATCAATTCCAGGTAACTATTTGCTTTGTGTTATACCTTTAAATAATATTACCCAAGGAATAGAAGATTCAAGAAGAGTTTTATTGTTTGAGAGTTTATTATTATTAATATTATTATCAATCATTATTTATTTTCTTACAAAAGCTATCTTAAAGAGGTTATATTTGATACTGAATTCAGTTAAGCAAGTAAGAACAGGAAATTTAGCTGTTGATATACCAGTATACGGTAGTGATGAAATCGGCATATTAGCTTATAATTTCCGAGAAATGATGAAGACAATAGATAGATTAATCCAAGAGAGTATTCAAAAGGAGTTAATTGGAAAAGAAACGGAATTAAAAGCATTGAAAAGTCAAATAGACGCACATTTCTTATTTAATACACTGGAGAACATAAGGGCAATGGCATTAATTGAAGAGAATTATCTGGTTGCAGATTCTTTGGTTTCACTAGGAGATATGATGAGATACAACATAAGGTGGGATAATGATTTTGTATCACTACATGAAGAATTAAATCATATTAGGAAATATGTTTCATTGATGACTTTGAGGTATGAATATCATATAAATCTTCACATTAACATTGATGATAAGTTTTTAAGTTTACAGATTCTCAAGTTAATAATTCAACCATTGGTAGAAAATGCCATTAAACATGGGCTTTCCGAAAAACTAAGAGATGAAGATGGTAATATTGATATATTTATAGAATCAGATGAAACTTATTTATATTTAAATGTAATGGATGATGGTAAAGGCATGGATAGTAATGATATAGAAGTGTTGCGAGAATACATTGATGGAAATATAAATAAAAAATTTGGACTAGGTATTAAAAATGTAAATGACAGAGTTAAACTTTTTTATGGTGAGGCTAGTGGTGTTCAGATCGAATCGGAAAAAGGTTCTTATACCAAGTTTATAATTAAGTTATATAAATGAGATGAAAATTTATAAAAAGAGATGCTGTTAAAATAATAAGATAAACCATAGAAACTTATTTGAAAGGTGGATAAACTTGTATTCAGTAATGATTGTAGATGATGAGCCAATTATTAGAATGGGACTAAAGAAAACTGTTAAATGGGAAGAACATGGATTTAAAGTTGTATGCGAATGTAGAGATGGTGAGGATGCATTAAAAGAACTTGAACAACAAAAAATTGATTTTATAGTTACAGATATTAAAATGCATAAAGTCAGCGGAATAGAATTGTTAAGGACTATAAGAGATATGGAATTAGATATTCCTGTGTTACTATTAAGTGGATATGATGAATTTTCATATGCTCAGGAAGGGCTTAGGCTTGGAGCTTTTGATTATATATTAAAGCCACTTGATCGTGAAAAATTAGAAATTGTATTAGCTAATGTTTATAAAAAATTAGCTATAAATGATAAAAAAAATCATGAATTCAATATTAATAAAACAATATCCAGAGAAAAGGTTTTATATGATTTATTAAGAGGCAAAAATCTTATGGTTATGGATGAATATATTTCACAATATGACCTTCCGCTCATTAAAAATAAGGTACAGGTAGCCATTGTTGAAATAAATGAGATTGTTATTAATAGTGAAGAATTAATTGAAAATGATGAACGTAATCACTTAGAAAAAACAGTTAGTAGTATCATAGAAGAAGAATTAAAAAAGAATGGGATAGTACATTTTTCTATATTAGACGGTGAATTAGGAAAGAAATTTATCATTGTACAGACTGATTCAGAAATTGATGCAGCAGCTTTTGACCACACATTCACAGAAACATTAAAAAGTGTTCTTAGGACAAGTGGTGAGACGTTAGAAACGGCAATTAATATAGGGATAGGCAATATATATAATCAGTTATATTCTTTACACAAAAGCTACTTAAATGCTAAAGAGGCATTGAATTGTAAATATATTTTGGGAACTAATAAGCTTATTCACTTTAATCAATTAAAAGAGCTAAGAAACGAAAAATTTATTTATCCACTTGAAAAAGAAAAGGCGTTGATAGCTTCAATAATTGAAGGAAAAGAAAATTCAATTAGTATGCTTCAAGGTTTAATAAAAGAGATAACACAAATGATGAATTTTGATGTCTTTAGGATTAATATAACAATTACACAAGTTATAAATAATATTTATAGTAATGTTCTAAAAAAATATAATGCCTTAGAGGATGTATATAATTTAAGTGAAATTACGAAAGTGGGATTTTTGGGCGTTGAAACTTTAAATGATATTGAGAACAGGCTTACAAATAATATAACTTCACTTATTAATGCTATAAAAGAATACAATCTAAATCAAGGAGACAACATAGTTCAAAAGGCCTGTGAGTATGTACTTAATCATTTAGAGGAGGATATTACTTTAACATCTATCTCAAATTATTTGAATATAAGTAAAAATTATTTTTGTTCAATATTTAAAAAACAGACGGGAGAAAACTTTTTAGAATATTTAACTAAAGCTAAAATGGATAGAGCAAAAATCTTGTTAAAAAAACATGATTATAAAGTATATGAGGTAAGCGATGTATTAGGCTACAAAGAAACAGCATATTTTAGTAAACTGTTTAAAAAACATACGGGATACACTCCAGCTGAATATAAGAAGTGCGGTAATTAGAAAAGGAGATGTCTTTAGATGATTTAAAAAGTCATTAAAAGGCATCTCCTTTTATTTAACTTGGGTGTTTTTGTTATTTAAAATAGTATTCATAAAATTATGTAAAGGTTTAACTGAGTAATTTTTTACTACATAATAGTAAAATCCTACTATTAATTCAAGTAAATAATTAGTGTATCATAAAGGTGTAATAAGAATAAAGAGGAGGAGTTAAAGCAAAAAAGATTTATTACGCAAATTGTTTTTATAGCTACATTGTAAGTAAGAACAACTAACATCACAAAATCATCGATGTGTAAACGGCTACCAAAATTCTAATGAATTAAAATTAGGGGGAAAAATATGAAAATTAAAAAATTGAAATCTATAACTTGTTCTGTATTATTATTAAGTACTTTTTTTTCAGCAACTGTAATGCCTACAAGTGTTTCTGCAGTGACTAGAACTCACTTTGCTGATTCCTTTAATGGTTTAAATACAAGTGCTTGGTCAAAAGCTGATGGGTGGACAAATGGATCTATGTTCAATTGCACATGGAGAGCTAGTAATGTAAATTTTAATAATGGAAAAATGGAACTTTCTATAACTAGGGATACAAAAGGTGGAACAAAACCTTATGCAGCAGGAGAGTATCGTTCAAATAGTACATTTGGTTATGGTCTTTATCAAGTAAATATGAAACCTGCAAAAAATGTAGGGACAGTTTCTTCATTTTTTACTTACACAGGTCCTAGTGAGAATACTCCATGGGATGAAATAGATATAGAATTTTTAGGAAAAGATACTACAAAGGTACAATTCAATTATTATACCAATGGTGTAGGTGGTCATGAATATATTTATAATTTAGGCTTTGATGCATCAACAAGTTTCCATACTTATGCTTTTAATTGGCAACCAACTTATATAGCATGGTTAGTTGATGGAAGAGAAGTGTACAGGGCATATAATAATATTCCATCACATCCTGGAAAGATTATGATGAACTTATGGCCAGGAACTGGTGTAGATTCTTGGTTAGGTGCTTACAATGGAGTGACACCAATAAAGGCATATTATGATTGGACGTCTTACGATCCAGTTTAATAATTATATATTTTAAAGAAGGTATACCTCTGATTAAAAGGGGATATACCTTTTTTAGTTTAAGTTCTTAAAAATAAGTTTGAAAAAGTATTATGCGCAAAGCTTTAATTAGATTAATAACTAATTCATATATTGTAAAGGTTTTAAGTTAGTAATTTTTTGTTACATTATCGTAATTTCATACCATTCTTGTCGAAACGGATTTGATATATTATAAGGTTGTAAGAGAAATTGAAGGGAGAATTGAGATGAAGAAAAGATTATTAACAACTCTAATGGCAAGTGTGTTGACTTTAAGTTTAATTGGCTGTGGATCAAAGACTAATGAGACAACAAAAACTGATGGTAGTAACGCTGATAAGGAAGTGAATCTAAATGTTTGGATAATGCCAAATAGTGGAACTCCAGATCAAGATTTCATGGAAGTTATTCAACCATTCTTAGACAAGAATCCAAATATAAAGGTAACACCAACAGTTTTAGATTGGGGATCAGCTTGGACTAAGATTACGGCTGCAGCTACTAGTGGTGAGGCACCGGATATTACTCAGTTAGGTACATCTTGGGTGGCAGCAGTAGGTGCGATGAATGCTTTAGAAGATCTTACTCCGTACTATAATGATTTTGGGGGAGATGATGCCTTCGTTAAAGCTACATTGGATACAACTAAAATTGAGGGACAAAAAGAAAAATATGCAATGCCATGGTTCATTGATACAAGAGCTATTTTCTACAGAAAAGATGCTTGTCAAAAGGCTGGAGTAGATCCAACAAAGGATTTTGCTACTTGGGATAGTTATAAAGCTGCATTAAAGAAATTAAATGGAGTAGAGGTTGATGGAAAGAAGATGTCTGCTCTTGGTATGCCTGGAAAGAATGACTGGAACGTTGTCCATAACTTCGCATGGTGGGTCTGGGGAGCAGGCGGACAATATATTCAAGATGGAAAAGCTGTAATTAACTCTAAGGAAGCTTACGAAGGTGTAAAGTTCTATACTGAATTAGCTTCAGACGGATTAATGCCAAAAGCTGCATTAGAAAAGAATTCTGCTGAAGTTGAAGCACTATTTAATCAAGGTGAATATGCAACAATATTCTCTGGTGCATATTTAGCTAAAACAATAAAGACTGAATTTGAAAAGGATAGTACCAAGGCGTTAGATCCTAGTAAAGTTGGAATTGCTATGGTTCCAGAAGGTCCTAAGGGTAGATTTGCATTGTTTGGTGGGAGTACTTTAGCTATGTACAAGTCATCAAAGAATAAGCCAGAAGCAGCTAAGTTACTAGCTTACCTAGCTACAGCAGATTCTCAAGTTGCATATGCTAAAAAACATGGAAACTTGCCTGCAAATGCTAAGTCATTTGATGATAAGTTTATAACTGATGATCCGCTACTTTCAGTATTTAAGCAACAATTACAATATGGTAAAGCATATCCATCAGTTCCAGGTTGGGCTCCATCAGAAGGATTATTCCAAAAAGGATTATCTAATGTATGGGACAATGTTATGGGAGTTAATGGGGCATATGACCCAGCTAAAACTCAAACGGAATTAGATGCGACAGTTAACGATGTAAATGCTGTTTTAAAACAATAAAAAAGAAATGAAAAATTATACAGGGTCAACCCTGTATAATTTTTATAGATAGTTTAGAGAGGTGCTTAATGAAAACAAAAATTAAAGAGAATACTCAGAAAGGGTTCAAGTATAGTCTTAAAGAAAAAATTATAAAAAATAAATTTGCATATGCACTTGTAGCTCCAGCATTAATTGCCATGATAATTGTTCAACTTATTCCAATGTCAGAAGGATTATATTTTTCTCTACTTAAGCTTAATCAATTTACTTTAAAGCAATTTTTGCATGCACCATTTGCAGGATTTGATAATTTCTATACAGTTCTTTTTGATACTACAAGTAATATGCGTTCTGGATTCTTAGATGCACTAAGAAATACAGCAATTTATTCAGTACTATGTAATGTGTTTGTTTTAGCCATTGGATTAATGGCTGCAATGGTAGTTAATAGAGAATTTAAATTAAGGGGATTAGCAAGAACTTTATTACTTACTCCTTGGGTTGTTCCTTCTTATGTAGTTGGTATGCTTTGGGGATTCATGTGGCAACAAGACACAGGAATAATAAACAGAATATTAGTCGATTGGCTACATATATTGCCAAGCAAACCATTTTGGTTGACTGGATCTAATGTACTCTTTGCAATAATAATTCCAACAATATGGAGAAATGTACCTTTTGTAATGATAATGCTTCTTGCAGGACTTCAAAATATATCTGAAGATTATTATGAAGCAGCAGAACTTGACGGTGCAAATGGAATTCAAAAATTTTCACATATTACTTTGCCGTTGTTAAAACCAATAATAGGTATTCAACTACTATTTGGAATGATTAATTATGTTTACTCTTATAATATAGTTTCTATGATGTTTGGACATGGTGCAGGATATCCAGGTAAATGGGGAGATTTATTAATGACAAACATACAAAGAAACTCATTCCAAACTTGGAATTTTGGTGTTGGAGCTGCTGCAACAATTGTTGTAATGGTATGTGTTCTAATAGTTGTGGGTATTTGGTATAGAGTATTTAAAGAAAGTTTGGTGGTGGATGAATAATGAGTAAGAGTTATACAAAAAGCCTTAGAAGAAAAAAGAAAATAAAGCATTGGGCAGCAAATGTTATATTAATTTTTATGATTATAATAAGTGTATTTCCAATTGCATGGATGGTTATAAGCTCTTTGATGACACAAGGTGATTTAGCAACAGGAACTTTAGGTACGCCAAATAACTGGAAAAATTACATTGAAATGTGGCAAAACATAAATTTCTTTGCTTATTTTAAGAATAGTTTTATTATTTGTAGCATAACTACATTACTTACATTAACTATAGCAGTTTTTGCAGGATATGCAGTTGCAAAATATAAGTTTCCAGGTTCAGGAGCTTTCGGTGGGACAGTACTTGCTACACAGATGATTCCTGGAATGATGTTTTTATTACCACTGTATATAATGTTTATAAAAATACAAGAAAATCTTGGAATTAAGATAGTAAATACCTATACGGGGGTAATAGTTACTTATGCAGCATTTTTTATTCCCTTCAGTATATGGATTTTAAGAGGCTTTTTCGCTACTATACCAAAAGAATTGGAAGAAGCTGCTCGAATAGATGGATGTAGCAAATTTGAGGCTTTTATAAAAATAATATTACCAATTTCTGTGACAGGAATAATTGCTACAGGAATATATATTTTCTTAATGGCTTGGGATGAATTACTTTTCGCTTGGATACTTACTACTGATATCTCTACACAAACTATTCCAGTTGGCATAAGACTATATGTAGGTAATTACCAAAATAGATATGACTTAATGATGGCAGCAAGCGTTGTTACAACAATTCCTATATTAATAATATTCTTTGCACTCCAAAAGAAATTTATAAGTGGTATGACAGCAGGAGCTGTTAAGGGTTAATGTTGAAAATAATACCAATATAGTATATTGCAAATAAAATTCATAAGGTTAAAGATCGTTACTGTTACAAAATTAATGGAGGTAATGAATAATGAAGACTAAGAAGATTGGCCTTGTAGTTACATTGGCAGTTGCTTTCTTATTGTCAATTAGTTCAATTTTATACTTAACGACCAAAAACAATGTTAGTAGAGATGAAAGCTTAAATACAAATACTGATAGTAAAGATACTGAGAAAAAAACTGATAATAAAGATTCACAAACAAAGATAAATAATAAGGATAAACAGACAAAGACAGATAATAAAGAAAGTTTATCAAATGATCAAAAGAGCCATGAAGTTTTAGTAAATAATATTACTGAATCTACTACAGCAAATAATAATGGCATTACAGTAGAGTATGGTGAAAACAAGGGTGTAGTCAACAATAATAATAATCCCATCATAAATGGGGATATTACAACTGGAATTGATAATCCAATTCCTAATAAAAACAATGATGTAAACAATGGTTCAAACTCTAATGGGAACAATAATAGCGGAGACATTAATAATGGAGATAATAATGGTGGAACCAGTAATAATAATGGAACCAATCAGGATAAGCCACTGTGGGCACTAGCATGGAGTGATGAATTTAACGGAAATGCATTAGACAAAACTAAGTGGAACTTTGATGAAGGAAACTGGGGTGTCAATGCTGAAGGTGCTCCATATGCTGGATGGGGTAACAATGAAAAGCAAAACTATATCGCAGGTGATAATAATGTAGAAGTACGAGATGGACAACTAATTATAACTGCAAAAAAGGAACAAAGCTATGATAAATATGGAGGACCATATGACTATACTTCTGCAAAAGTAAAAACTAAAGATTTATTTAGCAAGAAGTACGGAAAGTTTGAAATTAAGGCTAAGCTTCCTGCTGGTAAAGGACTTTGGCCTGCTATATGGATGCTTCCAGAAGGCGAAAAATATGGTCAATGGGCAGCTTCAGGTGAAATTGACATAATGGAAGCCTGGGGAAGCAAAATGGATTCTGTAAGAGGAACTATACATTATGGTAAAGCATATCCAAATAACGTTCAAAACGGAAAAGAATCCTCACAAGATTTAGAGTTTAAAAAGAAGCACCCTAATTTTAAAATAATAGATTACCATACTTATTCTGTAGAATGGGAACCAAATGAAATAAGATGGTATATTGATGGAGACATTTATCAGACTATAACTAACTGGTATAGTCAAGGGGTGAATCAACCGGATAAATATGCTTTTCCTGCACCTTTTGATAAAAACTTTTATTTAATATTAAATCTAGCTGTTGGAGGAGCTTGGGATGGTGATCCAGATAGTACCACAGTTTTTCCGAAATCTATGGCAGTAGATTATGTAAGAGTATATGAAAAAACTAAGCCATATGATACACCTGTAGATAGATCAACCATCAAAGAGGCTTATTCTAGTGATGCAAAACTTCCTTTAGGTGATGGTAATTTTGTGTATAATAGCAATTTTGATAAAGATGTTACAGGAGCGGACAATATAATAGGTGTACCTGATACAGCATATTGGTCATTTCTAAATTTACCTAGCTATGAAGGACAAGCATCTGTTTCAATAGAGCCGATAAATAACAAAAATTTTGCTCATATAGACATTTCAAATAAAGGAAACCAGGATTATTCTTTACAGCTTATACAAAGAGTAACCGTTGGAAGAGCAAGAGGATATAAGTTGACATTTGATGCGAAGTCCACTGGAGATAGAAATATAAGTGTAAAAATAGGCGGTGATGAAACTAGAGGTTACACTGCATATGCAGGAAACTATACGGTACCGCTAACTTCAGAAGTAAAAACATATTCCTATTCCTTTAATATGGCATCGGAAACAGATTTAAAGGCTAGACTGGAATTTAACGTGGGTGATGACTTAAAGGGTGTATGGATTGGAAATGTAAAGTTAGAAGAAATTGAGTTTATAAGAAACGATAATGATATCAAGAAACCATTAGCAAATGGTCAAGAGATTTATAACGGAACTTTTGATTTAGGCAATACCAGTAGAATGACTTATTGGAATATTAATGCAGTCAATGGACAAGCGAATGCGTCTGTAAATGAAAATACTAGGGAACTAAAGCTAGATGTATATCCAGGATATAATGGCGTAAGTAATATTTCAATGGATCAAAGAGGATTAGAATTAAAAGAAAAGTGCACCTATAAGGTGTCTTTTAAAGGAAGAGCAGAAGGGGAACAAGGCACCTTAGCAAATGTGATGAGCAGTGTAACCAATAATAAATCATTACAAGTTTATCTTGCTAATATAGATGGTAGCATAAAGTATTCCACAGCTAAAGACTTTACACTTTCAAAGGATATGAAAGAATATAGCTTTGAATTTACACCAACTGTAAGTGACAGTAATTCAAAAATGGTCTTTGATTTTGGTGGTGATAAAAAGACTATATATATGGATGATATATCAATGATAAAAACTAAGGATTTCGTTGATTATTCACAAGTTGGTCAACTATTCTTTGTACAAAATGGTGATTTTTCTGACGGGTTAAATCAATGGGATCATTATATTGATTCTGCAGCTGATGCTTCAATAATAGAAGAAAATGGCGAAGCGAAGATATCAGTAAATAATCCAGGTACGGACATATGGCATGTTATTCTTCAACAGCCTGCAGCAGGGAAAACCTTTGATATGAAGGCTGGTATTCAGTACTTAATATCTTTTGATGCTAGAGCAACTGTTAATAGAGAAATGAAGGTTTCATTGGAAAATGCAAGTTACGCAAGTTTCTTAGCACAGACAGTTAACTTAACCGATAAAATGCAGAATTATTCCTTTAAATTTACACTTCCTTCTGATCAACAGTTAGCATTGAAATTATTTATGGGAAAACTAAATGGAGCAGGAAAAGCTCATGATGTATTTATTGATAATGTAAAGTTAGAAGTAAATGGAGCAAGCGAAGAAGCGTTACCAAAGCCTGATAACCCAAATAATAATGTAAATACGCAAAAAGAACTTGTATCCAATAATAGCTTTGATTCTACAATAAACCCGTGGACACTATCAGTTGCAAACTGGAATGGTGGTCCTGGTGCAGATGCTACTGCTGAAGTTGAAAATAGTCAAGCTAAAATCAATGTTAAGAAGGTTGGAACAGAAAATTGGAATGTACAGTTTAAACTAAATCCATTAACTATGACCAAGGGACATAAATATAAGGTATCCTTTGATGTAAAAGCTTCAATTCAGAGAGAGATTGAACTAGCGATACAGCATAATGGTGGAAGTTATGAAACGTTCTTTTTAACAAATGGAATAGTAGCTTCTCCATCGGGTAATCATTATGAGTATGAATTCACTATGGATAAAGACACTGATTCAGAGGTGCAGTTTGTTTACAATCTTGGTAAGGTAGGAAATAACTCTGAGATTGGGGAACATATTGTTTACTTTGATAACATTTCCTTAATTGATGAATCTGTTGTATAAATTTTAATAATTCAGATGTTTTCAATTTATTATTAAATGCAAAGTTATATAGATTCGCATAACTAAATTTTAACTTATTAATCAGAGAGAGCTTATGATATTTTAGTGCTAATAAAAAGTTTACGAATAAATTTATATTTTACTATGGGTATCTATTATAGATACCCATAATTTTATCTTAAGTTATTCAGTATAGCAAAAATAATATGTTAACAATTAGCTGTGCATATGCAGGGGACCAAGCTTTAACTTTTAGTATAGTCATAATCAATAAAGTATATTGATAAGTTTTTATCACAAAATAGTAATTGTGTACACTATTTCGTGATGATGAAAGCACATAAAATAATAGAAGAAAGGTTATTCAAATTTGATTTTGTTATATTTAGGATAACAAATATAGGAGGAAAAGAATGAAAGAAATAGTTGCAAGAAAAGTTCAGCAATCTGCAGAACAAAAGCTAAGAGAAATATTTAATGAAAAAATTCAAAAAGAAAGTATTATAGATGGAATATATTATGATAGCACCTATGAAAACGCAGTGGGAGTTGCTAATCTGCCAATTAAAATTCCAGTTACATTGGCATTGTTTAAAGATAGAGAAATCGCAGAGTTATTAGATAATAATTTAGAAGAAAGTGAATTTGTCCTAATTTCCTTAACGGAAGGTTTAGACAATGTAAATATCATAGCTAGTAGTAATGGTAAAATAACTGAAAAACAGTTAGCTACTGATATTAGTTTTAAAATAAATAGAATAGTACAAAAGATAACTTATGGGGTGGGATTTTTAAATGAAGAAGGAGAACATGAAATAGATTTATTGGCTCCAACTCCTGGACCACATTTCTATACCAATTTGTTATTAGGTAACAGAGTTGGATTTCCACATCCGCTTCAGACAACACCTAAAAGTGTAGTAGATAAACTAGGAAGAGGAAGTTTTCGTTCTCATGCTGCAACTCAAGTTTTAGCAACTAGATGGGATATGCTTCAGGAGGAAAATGGATTTCCTGCAAATAGACAATTTTACTTAGTAGAAGATGGAAAGCAAATATTCTATTCAGCAAATGTATCTGATGAGAATATAGAGAAAGGCAAATGTATACATTCTCAAAACCATACAAAGATTCTATATAAGACTCATTGTGGGCTTACTATTGAGAGAACAATCTTTTTACTTCAACAGGAAGAAGATATGCCAATAGCAGTAGAGGTACAACAAATAAGAATAATAAACAATTCAGATAAATCAAGAAAACTTAAGATAGTGTACACAGGGATGTTTGGAAGTGCTGTTCCTAGCGCATTAATGGAAGACGTATTATATAGTAATGTAATTATGCAGTCAAAGGTTTTAAATGATAAAGATGGATCAATACTTGCTATATTACCTGATTATTATCCAATGTATACAAAAGGTGATTATAGATTTCATACAATGATTTCTCACACTAAAGAAGAGTTATTCTTAGCAAAGGAATTTTGTACAAGCTACAGTGAATTTGTAGGTAATGGTTCATTAGAGAAGCCAGAAGGGGTATTTAAACTTAGCAATAAGCTTAATCGAAAAGGACCAGGGTTCTTCGCAGTAAGCAGCCAGTTAACAATCAATCCAAAAGATAAAGTAGTTGTTGATAATTTCACTGGTTTAGTATCAGAGAAAACTAATGATAATTTTACAGAAGATGAAATTAAAGTTCAGATTGAAAACTTAGTTTCAAAGTATAAAGATGAGACAGAAATAGAGAAAGCAATAAATAGAAATAGAGAATTTTTAAATTCATATAGAGGATATTTGCAAGTTAATTCAGAGGATAAGCAATTTGATACTTATGTTAATAAAAATCTTCCATTCCAGGTATTGTATCAAACTTTTGTATCTAGATCATTTGATCAAACCCAAAAGGGATATAGAGAGATAGGCTTTAGAGAAATACAAGATATATATGCATCAATGTATTATTTTATAGGAATGGGTCAACAGCAATTAGTTAAAAACTTAATTAAAGAGTGGGTTGAGAAAGTCTTTGAATTTGGTTATACCTATCATAATTTCTTCTGGGTTGGCAAAGAGCCAGGAAAATGGTCAGATGATGGCTTATGGTTAATACCTGCTATTTACAGATATATAAGTATAACAGGGGAAACTTCAATATTAGATGAACAATGTGAAGTAGCAGGATGTAATGAAGCTAAGACAAGAAGTGTATATGAAACACTGAAAGCTATTTTGAGATATTCGGGAGAAATTTCTATAGGAAAGCATGGTATGCCACTTCTTGATTTTGCAGATTGGAATGATTGTTTAAAGCTAGATACAAATTATATAAACGGGATAGAAAAGGAACGTAGATATAAAGAACAGATTGCTTGTACAGGAAAAGATGGAGAACCATTTGAAAGCGATTATTCTGAGAGTGTAATGAATGCATTCCTATTAAAATCTGCTATGGATGAAATGCTTGTATTTGCAAAAGAGAGAGAAGATTTTAAGTACTATGATAAACTTGAAACTCTTTCAGAAAAACTTTATAAAAATATACAAAACCATGGATGGAAAGAAGATTTCTTTGCAAGAGTTCTGTTTAATAGATATGAAAATGGAGAATACACCTATCTAGGTGCTAAGGGCGATAAACTTTCCGCAGATTCTAATAAGGATGGAACATATTTCTTAAATTCCTTTAACTGGTCAATTTTATCAGACTGTGCTACTGAAGAACAAATTGAAAAAATGCTTGATTCAATTGAACTGCACTTAAAAACATCTTATGGCATAAAGCTTATCAGTCCTGCTGACTTGGAAAAGGTAGCTAGAAATACAGCAACTGGAGAATATTTCCCAGGAGATAGAGAAAATGGGGGTATATTTAAACACGCTACAATGATGGCAACCAGTGCAATGTTTAAGGCAGCTAAAAAAGTTGATGATATTGAATTGGCAAAAAGATTAACTAATACTGCATATTGGATGATAGATTTAGTTGTACCTTATAAGACTATGGAAAAGCCATTTGAAACCTGTGGAAACCCAAGATTTTGCACACAATATAATAATAGTGAAACAGGTGAGAATATAGGGCCTACATTAAGTGGGACTTCAACATGGCTTACATTATCATTGTTTGATGCTTTTGGGATTGAATACACATCAAAAGGCATTGAAATCAATCCTATACTTAAAGAAGAACAAAAAAATCTAGAACTATTCATTAATACAGGGAAGGCAAAATATAAGATAAAAATTTCAAAAAATCTAGGGTTTTATAGATTAAAAGATTCAAAATATTCTATAAAAGTAGATGATGTTTTTATTGATGATAATATAATTGAAAATTTTGAAGATGGTAAAGAACACACAGTAGAAATTCAATTTATATAAAATGATAACTTAAGAGGAGTCTAACTATGAAGAAAAAGAGCCGAATGTATTTTATAACTGGAGTAATCTCTTTTGTTATATTAATCATATGTATTGTGATTTACAAACAGTTTACAGATACTAAAGCATCAAAAAAACTCGAGACAAGCTTAGTAAATTCCATAAAAAATGATAGTTCGAACAAATTTACAGTTAATGTTGGCCATACGGAAGTTCTTAGTAAGGACTTCCTAAATAAAATCGAAGATGAGAAAAAAATCCTAATAATAAACGGTAAGGGATTGAGGTATGAAATTAATACTTCTGATCTAAAAGGGAAGGAAAAAGGTAATATGAGTATAATGACAAAAAAGTTAAGTGAAGCAGAAAATAAAAAAATTAGTACTTTGATATCAAAAAATTCGGAAAAAGAATACGAAATTTATGGATTTGTTATTGGCGATGAAAAACTAGAAGTTGGATATAAGATGCAAGCTACAATAGTAGTGGATAGTAAATGGTGCGGAGAGCTAGTTAATGTATACAGATATGATGAGGAGAGCAATCAATATAGTTTTGTAGATAGGATTAAGGTTGAAGAGGATGGAAATGCAACCTTAAATATATTTAGATATGGAAAGTATTTTTTAACATCACAAGATGCTCCAAGATATGATGAGAGCAACGTTAAACTTATTTATAATGAAGAATTTAATGAAGATGGCCTTCCAAATAAAGAAAGATGGAAATATGACCTTGGTGGATCAGGTTGGGGTAATGAAGAAAAACAAAATTATACTGATTCAAAAGAGAACGCAAAGGTTCAAGATGGCAAATTAATTATTACTGCAAAAAAAGAAAGATATGAATTTAATGATTATACTTCTGCAAGGCTTTTAAGTAAGGATTCATGGCTTTATGGTAGATTTGAAATTAAAGCAAAGCTTCCTAAAGGTGTTGGAACTTGGCCAGCTATATGGATGATGCCTAAGGATAGTGAATATGGATCATGGCCACAAAGCGGAGAAATGGACATAATGGAGCATGTTGGATTCGATCATGGGACAGTACATGCTACTATCCACTCTCAAAAGTATTATTGGAAAGCTAATACACAAAAAGCTGCACAAATTCAAGTGGATAATGTAGATAGTGAATTCCATGTGTATTCTATGGAATGGACACCTCATAAAATAGATTTCTTTGTAGATGGTAAAAAATACTTTACTACAGAGTTGGATTTAATAAAGGATAAAGAAGATGGTTGGAAAGCTTGGCCATACGATAAACCTTTCTATTTAATCTTAAATATTGCTGTAGGTGGAAGTTGGGGAGGACAAAAAGGAATTGATGACAGTATCTTCCCACAAACTATGGAAGTTGATTATGTAAAAGTTTATGACCTTGGTGTTGAGAAAGAAACGATGAATTAAATTATAATATAGATAGGAGTGGTAGCATGAATGAAAAATATAAGATACCTTCGTGGAGTTTTAAAGGGAATAAAGGAGAATTCATATTAGAAGATCCACATAAGACCAGTGGATTATATTTTCCTTTAGCAAATGAAGCAGGAATGATGAGTTCAATAACACCTTTATTAGCTGGAGATATAAAAACAAGTCAAAATACTTTTTTAATGCAACCTGTGTCTAGTCGTGATTTACATAATTCACTAGACTCAAGAAACTTTTGGCTGAATATTGATGAGAAATTTATATGGTCAGCAACAGGCAATTCTGCTTATCAAAAACTTATGGGTTTTAAAACAGAGAGTGAAGAAAAAGTGGAATTAGAGGCAGGTTATCTGTGGCATAAAGTAACGAGAGAAAATAAAGTTTTAGGAGTAAGTTCAGAAATAATTAACTTTGTACCAGTAAATCAGGACAAGGTTGAGTTAATGAAAGTAACTATAAAAAATATAGGAGACAAGAAGATAAAGTTTACTCCTACTGCTGCAGTACCTATCTACGGACGGTCAGCGGATAACATTAGAGATCACAGGCATGTTACTTCTTTGCTTCATAGAATATCTACAAATGAGTATGGTGTTGTGATTAATCCAACTTTAACTTTTGATGAGAGAGGTCACAAAGTAAATAATATTGTTTATTCAGTACAAGCAGTACAGGGAGACGGAACTAGTCCAATAGGATTCTGCCCAGTTGAAGAAGATTTTGTAGGTGAGGGCGGAAGTCTAGATTGGCCTGAAGCAATAGTAAATAATAAGATAAGTTTTTGTGGAAAATATAAAACTATTGATGGATTTGAAGCTATAGGGGCAATAAGATTTCAGGATTGCTCTTTAGAGCCTAGAGAATCTAATTCATATATAGTAATAATGGGCATTAATGATTCTGGACTTCCTATAGAAGAGTATGTATCAAGTTATGGCGAACTTTTGAAATTTGAAGATGAATTAGAAAAAAATAAATTGTATTGGGAAACAAAACTTTCCAGTTTAAGTTTTAAATCTTCAAGTAGGGATTTTGATATGTGGATGAAATGGGTGGAAGTTCAACCTATTATGAGAAGAATGTATGGATGTTCTTTTTTACCACACCATGACTATGGCAGAGGTGGTAGAGGTTGGAGAGACCTTTGGCAGGATTGTTTAGCATTATTGTTACTGGAACCTAAACAAGTTAGAGAATTATTATATAATAACTACGGTGGAGTTAGGTTTGATGGAAGTAACGCTACTATTATAGGTAGTAAACCTGGTGAATTTATTGCAGACAGAAATAATATTAGCAGAACATGGATGGATCATGGAGCGTGGCCATATTTAACTACAAAATTATATATAGACCGTAGCGGTGATTTAGAATTTTTACTTGAAAAACAAGCATATTTTAAGGATAAACAGTGCAGACGTTCAAGAGAAGTGGACACTAAATGGACTGATGAATATGGAAGAAAACAAAAAAATAATGATGGTTCGATTTATATGGGAAGTATAATTGAACATATGTTGCTTCAACAAATAACTGCTTTCTTTAATGTAGGTGAAAATAATAATATAAGGCTTGAAGGTGCTGATTGGAATGACGGCCTTGACATGGCAGTGGAAAAAGGTGAAAGTGTCACTTTTACGGCTTTCTATGGAAGTAACTTGATGGATTTAAGTAAACTGTTAAAAAGTATAAAAGAAAAATTAAAGATTGAAGAGATAGAAATAGCATTAGAGATGACTACTTTATTTGATACCTTAAGGGGAAGAATAGACTATGATTCTGTAACTGAAAAGAATAACTTATTGAATTCATATTTTGATTTGTGTATTCATAATGTCACTGGGGAAAAGGCTATGATAAGTATAGATGAGCTGTCAAGTGATTTAGAACGAAAAGCAAATTGGATAAAAGAACATATAAGAAAAAATGAATGGGTAAAAACCTCTGATGGCTTTGAATGGTTTAACGGCTACTACGATAATGATGGAAAGCCTTTGGAAGGTCAGTTTAAATCAGGTATTAGGATGACTCTAACTGGTCAAGTATTCCCGATAATGGGTGATATAGCTGATGAAGAACAAATAGAAAAAGTTATTCTATCTATTAATAAGTATTTAAAAGATCAAAAGGTTGGCGGCATAAGACTAAATAGTAACTTTAATGAAGTGAAACTAAACATGGGAAGATGCTTTGGGTTTGCTTATGGGCATAAAGAAAATGGTGCTATGTTCAGTCATATGACTATTATGTACATTAACGCATTGTACAAAAGAGGTTATGTAAAGGAAGGTTATGAAATTCTAAGTATGATTTATAAGCATTGTAGCGACTTTGAAAAAAGTAGAATTTTACCTGGCATACCTGAGTATATAAATGAAAGAGGAAGAGGCATGTATAATTACCTTACTGGAGCAGCTAGTTGGCTTTTACTTACAATGGTTAATGAAGTATACGGAATAAAAGGTAGCCTAGGGGATTTAAAGATTCAACCTAAATTGCTTATGGAACAATTTGATAATAATTATTTAGCATCTATTTTTACAACCTTTAGAGATAAGAAAATTAATATCGTATTTATAAACGAAAGAAAATTAGAATATGGCTCTTATAGAATTGGTAGAGCTACTTTAGATGGGAAAACCATTGAATTAAATCTAATTGAAGATTCTTTGGTTATTGATAAAACATATATAGATAAACTTCATATTGATGATAAACATGAATTGATTATTAATCTTGTATAATCTATATATGTCCAATTAATATGTTTAATACTATGGTGTTGACATAATATGGAACTTAACTTAAAGGCTTAGCTGTACAAATGAAAGCACTAGGTTTGTAGGCAGTGAAATCGATGTTGTCATCCAAATTAACCTCCGATTTGATTACTTTAATAAAGCGATCAAATTGGAGGTTTTATTTATGGAAGCTACGGTGGGAAATATGTTTCTAAGATAGGATAAGATTAAGGAAAGAAATAGATGTGGAATGAGAGTTGAAGTATGATGTAAAAATATCTATAGAGTTTTTATGCAATTTCAATAATGAAACTTATGAACTAAAAAGAGAATTTAAATATAGTTTTTTAGAAAAAAATCTTGATGCTAAAGTGAAAAAATGAGAAAAAGTTATATGAAATAATATGGATTAGAAGATATAAAAAGGGATTAGAGTTTAGAAAGTATGCTTATAAGTTTAAATAAAATTAACTTTAAGTTAAAGAAAAAAAGATTTGCGGCTTACAAAAAAGAAAACGAATACCATGAGACTTTTTGTTTGACACTGTTAGAAATTTTAAAATATACTAAATTAGTAACCTTGCAATTAGTGGTGTTGAGTTAAGTTTTATGCTAAAAAACAAAAGGAAAAAGGAGTGAACAAATGATAAAAAAGAAATTTTTAGCATCGACACTAGTGATAGTATTTCTAATGCAGATATTTATGAGTAATTTTAATTTAATATTTGTCAAAGCAACTGAAATATCAGATTTCTCATTTATTACTGGTGTCACAATAAAAGATACAAATGGTAACGAGTTAGGGGATAATGTTGGTAAGAGTGATGAAATTCATGCTACATATAGTTGGGAAATTCCAAACGACAAAAGTGTTAATGCTGGTGATATATACACTATGCAATTACCAAAGGAAATTCATATTGTAGCTGTTATTAATCAGCCAATCAATGATACAGAGGGTAATAAAATTGCAGATATGCGTATAGGTACAGACAACAAAGTAGTAATTACCTTTACCCAGTATGCAAGTGAAAACTCAAACGTTAGTGGATATTTCTTTGTTGATTGTCATTTTAAAGCTAGTGAGATATCAAATTTGAATCCTGTTCCCATTGTGTTTAATATTACAGGAATGGCAACACCTGTTGTTGTTGATGTAAATTTTGATCAACCAGATCCAACTGTTGAGAAGAATGGAACATATGATCCAGTAACTGATGATATCACTTGGAAGGTAACTGTCAATAAGGAAGGGGTAAAGGCTGATAACGTAAACTTTGAAGATATCATAGACTCTTCGCAAGAATTTATTGATAATTCTGTTGAAGTTGAAGGTATACCTATTTCTTATTTCTATGATAATAAAAGTGGTAAATTATCATGTGATCTAGGGAATATAACTTCCGAGCAAGTTATAACTTTTAAAACAAATGTGCATAATGATTTGGCTACAAAAGCGCAAGGTAATTACAACTATACAAACACTGCTAAAATAAACTATCAGGATAATGGAAGTTCTAAAGCTATAACCTCTAATACAAAGACTGTTCCAGTCACTGTCAAATATATTAGTAAAGTCGGTATATATGATGAAGCAACAAAGCAAATAGATTGGACAATTAAGGTTAATGAAACTGGTAGAACTATTGCAAATGCTAAAGTTATTGAAGATATTCCAGCAGGGTTAAAGGTTATCCCTGGAACTATAAAAGTTGGTGATTCAACTGCTGATACTACTGTAATTGATGGAGAATATTATTATAATTATATAGATAATACTAGTACAAGCAGACTTGAATATAGTTTAGGAAATATATCTGGAGTAAAGACTTTTACTTTTTCAACTGAAGTAAATGGAAACTTATACAATTCAAATAATCTAAAGGTTTTTAACAATATAGCATATATCGTTGGTGATGGTATTCCGGCAAATACATCTTCAAACTATGGAGTAGGCGTTCAATCAAATATTCTTCAGAAGGATGGAATAGGTTATGATGCTTCTACCGGTAGAATTACTTGGAGAATTACTGTTAATAAAAATAAGACTAATATACCAGCGGGAGCAGTTATTACAGATGATATTCCTAATGGACAAACTTATGTTGCTAATTCAGTAAAATTAGATGGCACTTTATTAGATGATAGTATATATACTGCCGCAACTACTGGTGATGTTACCAAAACAGGAACTTTAAGTTATACCTTTTCTAATAGTTTTTCTGATATTCATGTAATAGAATTTCAAACTCAGTTAATGAATGATAAACATTATAAAGCAAATTATAATGGTATATACAATAACAGTGCTAATATTACAGCTACAGCTGTTAATGAAAATGCCAGTGGAACGCAGTCTGTAAATAGTGAGATTATTAAGAAGACAAGCGTTGATTATAACTATGCCACAAGAGAAATTACTTGGAAGATAGTAGTGAATAAAAACGCTATGCCAATAACTAATGCTATAGTCAGTGATGAAATTCCAAGCGGACAAGAATATGTTGAGAATTCGGCAACTATAGATGACAATAGTAAAGGAACGTTTAATAGCGAAACAGATATAAAAGCAAATAATAAGATTGTTTATTATTTCACTGGTACAATTAATAAAACCTATACAGTAACGCTTAAAACTAGAATTACAGATTTGAGTATATTCAATTCTACTGGATATAAAAATCTATATAATATGGCTACTATTGCTGGAGATGAAATACCAAAAGATGGTGTGACATTTAGTACAGCTAGTAGAAGTATACAAAATTCTGTTGTTTCTAAGAAATCTAGTTATACAAACGGTAATGATTATATTGATTGGATTGTAGAATCAAATAATAATTATTCTATTGATTTATCAGGTGCAACTATAACAGATAATTTGCAAGATGGTCTTTCGTTAGATACAGATACAGTAGAACTATATACATTAACGGTCAATCCAAATGGAACTCTTACGGATAAGGCAAAAGTTCAATTGACAAAGGATAATGTATCTTATGATCCAGCTACAAGAAAGTTTGTATTTACATTCCCTAAAGATTCTGGAACAGGAGCGTATAGATTGAAGTTTAGAACTAATGTAACAAAAGTTGGTTCATATTCTAATTCTGTTCAGTTTAATGGTTTTACTACAAATCAAAATGCCTCATCTTCTTCTGTTGGAGTTTGGTTCTCAAGCGGTGGTGGAGGTGGTGTAGGAGCAACTGGAAGTATTACTGTAGTAAAGGTCGATAAGGATGATACTAGTAAGAAACTTTCAGGTGCGGTTTTTCAACTTCTAGATCAATATGGTAATGTAAAAGCTACTTCTTCACCAACAGGAAGTGACGGAACTGTCTTATTTAATAAGCTAAAATTTGATATAGATTACTATGTTAAAGAGTTAACAGCTCCAGTAGGCTACAATGTAAATAGCGATTTATATAAGTTTCAACTTCATAATGTTACAGATCAAAAAGATATAACATATGTTTTTCAAAATGAAAAGATAAAAGGTAATATTCAGCTTACTAAAGTAGATGATGATAATAAAGGACTTCCAGGTGCAGAATTCACCCTTTATGATGCTACAGACACTAGTTATACAAATCCATTGAATACAGCAATCAGTGATAGTAATGGCAGTGTACTATTCAATAATGTTCCATATGGAATATACGTGATTAAAGAAACAAAAGCAGCAGTAGGGTATAATATGTCATTACAAGTTCTCACAGTTAATATAACTGAAGATGGAAAAGTAGTACAAGCTAGTACTAGTCCAATTATAAATACAAAAATTAAAGGTAATATAGATTTCAATAAGACTTTAGAGAGTGGGTTGCCTCTAGCAAATGCGGAATTTACTCTTTATGATGCTTTAGATACTACATATTTACATCCATTAATGATTGCGGTTAGTGATAGTAATGGTATTGTAAGATTTAATAATGTTCCATATGGACAATATACAATTAAAGAAACTAAAGCACCAACAGGCTATGTTCTATCCTCAGAAATTCTTTCAGCAGAGATCTCTCAAGAAGGAAAAACTGTTAGAACAACTCCAGATACATTAGGGAACATTAAGATTAAAGGAAGTATAGAGTTTCTTAAAACTGGAGAAGATAAAACTGGAATTCAAGGCGTTGAATTTACTTTATATAATGCTACGGATATCAATTTTTTAAATCCATTAAAGAGCTTAATAAGTGATAGCAATGGTATTGTTAGATTTGAAAACGTAGAGTATGGAAACTACGTTATAAAAGAAACTAAGCCACTAGCAGGATATAATCCCATATCACAAATTATTACAGCAACAATAACTGAGGATGGAAAGACAGTTAAAGCAACTCCAGATACAGTTATTAATAACAAAATTAAAGGAAATATAAAACTTCTTAAAGTCGGAGAAGATAATAAAGGTATAGAAAATGCAGAATTTACACTTTATTCTGTTAAGGATACTTCATATACGACTCCTTTAATGGCCGCAGTTAGTGATGCTAATGGACTTGTAGAATTTAAAAATGTTTCATTTGGAAGCTATTTGATTAAAGAAACAAAGGCTCCAGTAGGATATAATTTATCAACACAAATTTGCACAGCTGAAATAAATGAAGAAGGAAAAACAATAGAAGCAAATCCAAATGTACTAGCTGATACAAAAATCAAAGGGAACATAGAACTTCTGAAAGTCAGAGCAGATAAACTTCCATTAAAAGGAGTAGAATTTACTTTATATGATGCAACAGATTTAAATTTCTTAAATCCTTTAATGGTTTCAGTTAGTGGTGACAATGGAATTGTTACATTTAATGATGTGCTATATGGAAACTATACAATAAAGGAAACTAAAACAATTACAGGATATACTTTATATACACAAACAATATCAGTAAGAATTGTTGAAGATGGAAAGACTGTTAAACCAAATCCTGACACGATAGTTGATATAAAAATTAAAGGTACAATAGCTATAAATAAAATCGATAATGATGGAAATGCTGTGGAAGGAGCAGAATTCGCTATTTATGATGCGACAGATACTAAGTATGAAAATCCATTGATGACAGCTGTTAGTGATACTAATGGAAAGTTAGTATTTAAGGATTTAGTGTATGGAAATTATGTAGCAAAAGAAATAAAAGCGCCATCTGGTTATCAAATATCAGAGGATATATTAGAGATATTGGTTAAGGATGATGGAGCTACTTATTTTAAAGAGGTAAGAAATGCTAAAATTTTAGTTTCTATCATAGTTAAAGCTGTTGATAAGGATGGCAAGAGTTTACCTAATACGGAATTTGTCATTTATGATAAGAATGGTAAACCTATTGGGAAAGTTGAGAGTGATGATGAGGGTGTAGTGAAGTTCGATAATGTTGGATATGGGGATTATACTATTAAACAAATAAAAGGTGATGATGGATACATAATAAGTGACCAAGTAATACCTATAAAGGTTGATAGTCCAGAAACACGAAATTTAATAGTAGAAAATCAAAAAGTGATACCACCAAGTAAAAATACTAATTCTAATGTTAAGGATAAAGCTATAACGGAAGAATCAACAAAAACAGATAAAGCTACAATTGAAGGCCTACCAAAAACAGGAACATATTTTGATTTTGCTAACCTATTGATGGTAGGAGTAATAAATATTCTTATTGGAACAATCTTCATAGTTAGAAGAAAAAATTAGACAGGGCTTTTGAAGTTTTTTATTAAAACTTATGTAGTTATAAAGTTTTAGAGAAACTGATGAAGGCTAAAAATGAAAAGAGAAAACAAAAAGAAGCGTAAGTAAATTTTGTATCATTCAAATATATTTACGCCTCTTTCCTTTTTTGATAAAAATTTTAGATAATGATAAAAAAGCAATAAAATTGGAGAAAAAACTATTGATTTTTGAAATCTATGCTGATATAATAAATATCGTAATAGCTGTTGTGTTTCATATACAACGGGTGCATATGCGGGAGTGGCTCAGTGGTAGAGCGTCACCTTGCCAAGGTGAACGTCGCGAGTTCGAATCTCGTCTTCCGCTCCATTTTATGCGGGTGTAGCTCAATGGTAGAGCCCTAGCCTTCCAAGCTAGTTACGTGGGTTCGATTCCCATCACCCGCTCCATTTTATGTCTAAAATCAAGCTTTTTGGCATAAGGTAATCTTGGGATATCGCCAAGCGGTAAGGCACCACACTTTGACTGTGGTATTCGTAGGTTCAAATCCTGCTATCCCAGCCATTTTTATTATTAAGCCTTGCAATTAAATTGCAGATAGGTTATAATGATTAAGCGAAAGTTTTAATAAAAAACTTTATAGTATGCAGGTGTGGCGGAATTGGCAGACGCACTAGACTTAGGATCTAGCGCCTTCGGCGTGCAGGTTCAACTCCTGTCACCTGCACCAAAAAGAGATGATATATATCATCTCTTTTTTATATGAAATTATAAAATTTGAAATCTTAGGAGAACTTGTAGTAAGATTATTATTATTTAAACACGTCTATAACAGTTGTTTTGCAAGAATAAGTTCATTAGTTCTCTATTAAAACTAGTCTATGCCAGCTTGATTAATGAATACTGCTAATTCAGTCCTACTGTTTAACTCTAGTTTTCCAAGAATTCTTGTAACATAATTCTTTACAGTTCCTTCTGTTAAAAAGAGAGATCTACAAATATCTTTATTACTTTTACCTTGAGCAACTAGCTTTGCAACATCTATTTCTCTTGGTGTAAGTGAATTTAACTTATTATTTATATTATCAAATTCATTGGAATTTTTGCTTTCATTAGTAATTGAGTTAAAGGCTTTAACTACTTTTACCGTTACTTCTGGATCAAGTAGCATTGCCCCATTGTAAACTGATCTTATTGCATTGATTATAAATTCAGAGCCAACATCCTTTAGAAGATAACCATCCGCTCCATTTTTAATTGCTTTAAATATATATTCATCTTCATTAAAGGTTGTTAGTATTATTACTTTTGTATGTATATATCTTTCTTTAATGATTTTAGTTGCTTCCACACCATCGATTATAGGCATTCTAACATCCATAAGAATCACATCAGCCATAAAATTTTGTAAAAGATTAATTAGTTCTTCACCATTCTCTGCTTCTCCAATTACGTTAATTTCATCATATAAGCTTAAGATCATCTTTATTCCTTCTCTTACTATTTTCTGATCATCGGCTATTATAACATTTATCATCTTCATAGTTCCTCCATTGATATTGGAATGGATATATCTAGTTTAAAGCCAAAGTTAGCATTGCTAAAGTAGTTCACTGATCCATTCAGTGAAGTAATTCTGTTTTCAATTCCAAGTAATCCATTTGATTTTATGATTTTGTTACATCCAATTCCATTGTCAGTTAAAATAAGATTTATACTATTATTCTTTAGTGAAATATCTATATTGATTTTCGTTGATTTTCCATGCTTTATGCTATTGGTGATAAATTCCTTAATAGTTTTATACATAGAGTTTTTGATAATGAGACTTAAATTATCTAGATGTCTATTTGTCCTATAATTAATTTCTATATTATTAAGCATATGAAAATTATCGATTATATTTTTTATAGAATCATTAAAAGATTTTATTTCTTCTTCTTTAATTATATTAACAGCTTCTCTAAGGTTACTCATACTAGATTTTGCAATATGTTCAGACTTGATTAATACTTGTTTTACCTTTTCAGGGTTTGTATCACAAATCTTTCTTGCAAATTCTAGATGCATAATAAGAGCTACAAGGGTGTGTCCTACTGAATCATGAAGCTCTTGAGCCATAGAAGTTCTCTCTTTAGAAGCAGTTAATTTTTCTACTTGTAAAGTATATTGTTGAAGTTTTATATTTGCAATCTGAAGTTTAGCATTTAATTCTTTTATCTCTTCTTTTTCGGTTCGAATTTTTTTTTCTGAATATAGCGTATAGGCTATTGCAAAATAACTTAAGCTGTTAGCGGAGTTTTTAAAGAAGACTTCATAACCTCTTAATAAACAATAGATTCACTACAATAGCTACTAGAAAGAGACTATTTTCAAAAAAAGTTGAGATAGTCTCTTTTAAACTTATTGTTAAGAGAAGTTATTAAAATTTTCAGAAATTTTAAAGAAAATTAAAACAGGAAGTATTATAGAATGTATAAAATAATGGTTACAATTTACACACAAAACGTCATTGATGATAAAGAAACAGCAAAAGTATTTTTTAATTTACTAGAAAAAACAACTTATGTCCTGAAAAAATTGGATTATATGAGCCAATAAGAATTAATTATGATTTTAATACAGCAGTAGAAATGTGGACATATACTGAAGAACGTCAAGGAATAAATAAAGCTAAAGGTTGTTACGGAAGTGTTATTGGAAAAATAAATAAGTCGAGTTTTCTTTTTAGTGTTGATTGGTGGGATTATCGGATAAAAAAGAGATTAAGCACTATACAATTTTATATTTCAATAAAATTGTATAAAAAATTCAAAAAAGAAATAGACTTGTTATTTAGAGAATTGATATTACTCGTTGATGGTATATATGGATATATTACAGATAAGGGAGCACAAGCAAGGCAACATGTCGTAGGAACACTGGAAACTAGAATTCCAGGAGTGTTTTGGTGCAATTATTTTGGAAAGTTGTATGTCGATTTTTTTACTGAAGAAAAAGTTCTTTCATATAATTGGTTAAGTACTGAAAAGTTATCAAATGTAGGTATAATAACATATTTATCTGATGAACCATATGGTGACATAGTACTTAACGAAAATTTAGAAAATAGTGCAAAGGAACATTTGGGAAGTGATTCTTTTGGAGATGTGAAAGATGAAAAAGATGATATTTTTTATAGACAGATTAAAAACGTTCCCAAAATAGATTAGAGCTAAGAGAGGTTTTATCTTTTTAGTTTTGTTTTAAATGTTATCATAAAAACTTATTGCTTTTAATGGAAACAAGGAGGAGTAATATGGGAGCATGGGGTGTAAAATTATATTCGTCTGATATAGCAGTAGACGTAAAAAGTGAATATATAGATCAATTAAGAAGAGGTAAAACCAATGAAGAAATAACGAATAATCTAATTGAAGAAAATATAGATATAATATCTGATGAAGAAGAAGGACCTGAGTTTTGGTTTGCTCTTGCAGATACTCAATGGAATTATGGTAGACTATTGCCTGCTGTGAAGGAAAATGCATTAAAATGGCTTAATCAGGAAGGGCACCTAGAGATATGGAAAGAATCAAGTATGAAGAACTATAACGCAAGAATCGTGGTGTTAAATGAATTAAAAATAAAATTACTTTCACCAATGCCACAAGAAAAGAAAATCTCAAGATATAATTTATATAAATGTCAATGGAAAATAGGAGATGTTTTTGCTTATAAATTTACTGGTGAATATAGTTGTGATAAAGGGTTTAATAAAAAATACGTCCTTTTTAGAAAAATAGGAGAGGATATTTATCCACCAGGCCATACTATGCCAATAGTACATGTTTATAAGTGGATAGGAGATACGGTTCCAGATATAAGTATTGTTAACAAACTTACAATTATACCTCAATTTTATGAACCTGTTGCATATAAAGATTTAAAAACTGATAAAATTTTATATAAACTCCTTTTAATGAGTACTTCTAAAAGGATAATACCAAGTAAAAATATTACTCATTTAGGAAACATTCAAGATGATGAAATAAATTCTAAAGCGATAAATGAGAGGAATGAAAAACATCTATGTTCATGGAAATACTTTGAACAGTATATAATTGAAAATTATCTTAAATGGGAAAATATCGATATCTTATAATTAATCTATTAGGATATACATATTTCAATTAATTATATATGAAAACAAGTAAATGATGTTGCAAATGATAATGAATATTGAGATTATTTAAAGGAAGAAAGCCAAGAACTTTATGAAAGTAGACATAAGCTGTTAGAGGAGTTCTTAAAGAAGATTTCGTAATTCTTTAGCAGAGAATTAATTTAACCTGTTGTGCTAGCAGATAAGTTTTCATTAAAAGGATATTTATACCATGATTTTAGGCAGTCCTATCCTATTGTCTCATATACTGTTTTTGGAAATTATTATCCGAATACTAATTCTTTAATCTTTGATATTTCTATACCTATATTAAAAAATTTATTTATAAAATAGCAAAGATTATGAGCTAATATTTTATTTGATATTCTTGTGGCAAATCCCCAAGTTGATTTTGTAAGAACCCTCTGCATATTTAATTGCTCGGAGAGCTGAGAAAAAGTAGTTTCTACTCTACGACGAGCCTTGAATATCAACTGCCTAAAAGGTTTTAAAAGTTTAGTTTTACTATTGTTACGATTTATTGTTAAAAGACGAATGTACCTTGTTTCTTTTAATTGCGAAGCAACTTTTTGACCTATATATCCTTTATCACCTATTAGTATATCAATCTCTGAATTAGCTGTGAGTTCCCAGACGACATCTCTGTCATCAATATTTGCTGCTGTTACAGTAAAATCTGTGATATAGCCATCGAGGGCTACTAAAGCATGTAATTTGAATCCATAATATGTTTCTTTTTTCGAAGCGCATCGCCCGTAGGCAGCCTCCGGCTTAAAAGCTTTATGGAAATGAGCTCTCCCAAACTTACACACAGGAATTGGCATACTATCTGCAATTCTCATTCGGTCATATTGATAGTTAAGAAATTTCGTTAACTCTTTACGAATTTCATCAATGACTCGAAATAATGACTTTCTAACTCTATGAAACCTCGGCCTACTACAAAAGTTGGGAAATAAGTCTCGTAGGTTTTTAGAGCAAAATCCAAACCATGCTTTTTCAGAGTCAATGGTTAAGAGTTCACCTACTAAAGAAATCGTAATTATTTCGCTATCAGTCATTACTGATTTAGCGATGTTACGACGATTTTTAATAAATGTTGGAGTTACTTTTTGGTAAAAGTCATCAATTATAACATAAGTGACAACAATAAAATCTTTTAAGTCATTTATTGTTATGGTAGAATCTTTATTAAACTCTGGCATATAGGTTAGCCTCCTATCATTAGATTAGTGGTGTTTTTTAATGATAGGTTAGCAAATATGCTGGAGTTTTTCTATTTGTAAGTATTGCCAGCGTATTTAACTAGCACAACGGGTTAATTTATCATACATGGACATTAAAAAGAGACTATTTTCAGAAAAAGTTGAGATAGTCTCTTTTAAAATATTGTAAAGTAATTACTTTAAATTATTCTAAAAAACTGACACTTCTTCTGGGTGTAAAAGAAGAAATTCATGAGAATTTAAAATGAAACAAATATAAAAAGTTAGGAACAAGGATAGATAAACAGAGATGATATAAAGATTAGAGAAACTACATTATATAAGGTTACAAAATATAACTTAGCAAAGAATTCAGGTGATTTAAATGAAAGAAAAGGTATGGATTAATATATCAGAAAAGTATAAGAACATATTAGAACCTTGGTCAAACTTTTACTGTTATGATTCAGAAGACATTAATCTTGGGAAAGTAGGAGCATATAATTTGTTTACAGATTCGAAAGAATATAGTGATTTAATAGAATTTATGAATGAAAGCAATATTGAGTATAACATTTTTGGGAGAGTATATAGATTTACGAAAAATGAGATAGAAACATCGGAAATCTTATGGTTTTGAACTGATGATTATGCAAAAGACTCGGAGATACCTGATGAAGAATTTAAAATATGTCCTAAGTGCAAAAAGATAACTCCTCATATTACGAGAAATAAAATTTAGGAGGTGCGGACAAAAATTTGGACTGCCTTAGAGCTCTGAAAGGAACTTCTAAAAGATGTATTCTAAAGAAAAAGTTAATATCGCATTGAAACTATATCATCAATGCGGCTCTGTAACGAAAACAATTCAAACATTAGGGTATCTACTAGAAAAGCCTTATACAACTGGATTTATGATGAGTGTAAGCCTCAAAAACAAAGAAAGATACTTGAGATCATTAATACTAAAATGCATCCACGCAATCCGCCTGTTGAAGTGAAAATGAATGCATTACATCGTTGCTTTGAATTGGGAGAAAGTATAAAATCAGTATCAGAGGATATTGGTTATACAAGGGCTAGCATTTATGCCTGGCGAAAAAAGTATCTCCAGAAAAGTGCGATTGCATTAATGAATGATAAAAATATCCAACCAGATACTTTAGAAGAAAGTTCAGTTGCATACAACGTTGAGGTTGAAGCATTAAAGGATCAAATGCTTCAAATGCAGCTTGAAATAGATATTTTAAAAGAAACAATAAATGTATTAAAAAAGACCCAGGCGTCGACCAGACAGCTCTCAAAAATCGGGAGAAGGCAGTGATAGTCGATGCCCTGAAAAATAAATACTCACTGCCACTATTGTTGGAAAAATTAGATCTTGCAAAGAGTTGTTATTATTATCAAGAGAAGGTTTTATCCAAGCCAGATAAATATGCTCAGTTACGTAAACACATAAAGGAAATGTTCAAAGAAACCAAAGGGCGCTATTGTTACCGTCGTATTTATAGGCTGTTAGCCAAAGACGGTTATACAGTTTTAGAAAAAGTTGTCAGACGAATAATGAAACAAGAAAATCTGGTAGTAAAAATTCGAAAGAACCGAAAATACAACTCTTATAAAGGAGAAATATCACAAGCTGTTTCAAATATTATAGAAAGAAATTTTCGTGCACATAAACCCAATCAAAAATGGCTTACTGACATAACAGAGTTTGCTATTCCTGCCGGAAAAGTATATCTGTCTCCGATCGTTGATTGCTTTGATGGTCTATTGCCATGTTGGACAATCAGCACTTGTCCAGATTCAAACTTGGTAAACTCTATGCTCGATAGTGCCATTGCTCTATTAAACGATAATGAGTATCCAATAGTTCATTCTCATAGGGGCTGCCATTACAGATGGCCTGGTTGGATTAAAAGAATGGATAAAGCAAGATTTACGAGATCAATGTCAAAGAAAGGATGTTCTCCGGATAATTCTGCTTGCGAAGGTTTATTTGGACGATTGAAAAACGAAATGTTCTATAATCAAGATTGGTCAGGTGTAAGCATTGAGGAATTCATAGATACACTTAATGTTTATCTTGTAGGGTATAATGAAAGACGGATAAAAATATTATTGGGAAATATGAGCCCTAAGGAGTACAGACAGAGCCTTAGATTTCCAGCTTAGCTGGTCCAAGAAAATGTCCGCACCCCCCACTCAAAAAAGTAAGTGGATTTATACGACCGTATAAATCCACTTACTTAATTTAAATATAACTTATTTTATTGTATGCATACTATTTCTATTGAATATCTACGGATATGAGTGGTCCGGAGTTTACTATTCCTCTTCCATCAGTAAACCTAAGGAGCAATAAGTGAGAACCTTTTGGTATGTTACTTACATCTAAACTTTCATTAAAACCTGAATTCAAGTTTTTATAGTCTTTATAAATATTATAGATATCAGGTCTACTTACATTATATTGGACCTCATAACATTGATCTCCAATAAGTGCTTCTACTTTTGTTATCCCGAACTTACTTAATACCCATCCACGTATGTTTAAAGATCCATTTGTAATCTTTTCAAAATAGGTTGGAGTTTCTAGATTGTATTGTAGTGTACTATCCATGCCAAATCCATGTATTTGTGACACTGATACTCGTCCATCTCTATTAGTAGCTCTTATCTTCAAATGATGATATCCATAATCAAGCTTACTTATATCTACGGTTCCTTTAAAACCAGCACTTTGATTATTATAACTTTTATAAGCATTATATACATCTGGTCTGCTAATACCATAAGTTAGAGGATATGGTATATCATCTATTAACACTTCAAGTTTAGTTATTCCAGACTTACTTAATGCCCAACCACTAATATTTAATGTGTTTCCTGTCACCGATTGTGTATCCTTTGGAGTATCTATTCCAAATATAGCGGTATCTTTAATTTCAACTTCAAGTTCATTTACTTGTTCTTGTGTCCAGACACGTCCTAACTTATCAGTAATTCTCAATTTTAATTTTATAGTACCATATGGTAACTTGCTAATATCTATGTCTGCACTAAATCCAGCATTCTTGTTGTTGAATTTTGGGAATGCATTGTAAACATCAGACCTACTAATTCCATAATTTAAAGTCTTAGCAGTATCATTTACTAACATTTCAACTTTTGCTACTCCTGAATCACTTAGTGCCCATCCGCTTACTTGAAGCTTATTTCCATAAACAAGTTGTTTTGCTTTAGGAGTATCTAGGCAGTATAAAGCATTTTGTACTCTAAAACTTCTGCCATTATCAATTGTTACTCTTCCACCTACTTCAGTAATCCTAATATATAATGGATAGTTTCCTATAGGAAGTTTACTAGCATCTATTGTACCACTAAACCCTGCTTTTGAATTGTTGTAATCTTTAAAGGCATTATATACGTCTGGTCTGTTAGAACCATAACTAAGAGTATATGCTTTATCATAAATTACTGCCTCAACTTTTATGATACCAGCTTTACTTATAGCCCATCCGGCTATATTAATGTATTTTCCTGTGATTATATCATTGGATTTTAAAGTATCAAGATTAGATTTTAAAGTTCCACTAATATTAAATTGTATTTGTTGTAAAATTTCGATTCTACCGCCTACATAAGTAAGTCGTACCTGCAGCGTATGGGAGCCATAACCGTATTTGGCTATGTTTATATATGAACTAAAACCTGCATTTTTATTATTATATCCTTTGAAGGCATTATATACGTCTGGTCTTGATAATCCATATTTCAGTGCCACAGGATTATCATTATCTATTATTGCTTCTATTTTAGCTATACTAGCGTTACTTAGAGCCCAACCTGCTATCAACAATGAATTACCACTTACAGTCATTTCCGATTTTGTAGTATCTAAGCTGTACTTTAGTGTATCAATAGTAGTAAATGTAATGGCATTTGAAAAAGAGATAACTCCTCTACTATCTGTAAACATTAATTTTAAACTATGGGTTCCGTAAGGTATATCACTTATATTTAATGAACTGCTAAAACCTGACTCTTTATCATTATAATCCTTAAAGGCATTATATACATCTGGTCTACTAAGGCCATATTGCAGTTCAAAGCCTTGATTATCTACTATTGCTTCTACTTTAGTAATACCAAGTTTACTTAAAGCCCACCCGCTGATATCTAAGGTGTTTCCAGTGATAACTTTTCCTTGAGATATACTATCAATTGAGTATTTTAAGGTTTGATCCTTTGGAATTGAAGGATCATTTATTGATAAGTATTGTATATTTAAAGAGCAATTACTTGGCTCTAAATTTGGAGTATATAGTTCTAAATAGAAATTTCTATTGCTATAATAGTTCGATATATAATATTCAGATTTACCATCGACTTTTAAAATCCTATCTGGATAATAGAAGTTGTCCGAAAATATATTAGCATATATATTCTTTTGTGGAGTAGTGATTGTAATCTTTGCTACAGTATCCTCTGGGATATCTAGCCTATACCAATCAACATCAGAGTGAGGATTTAATTCAACGTAAGGAAATGCTGTAGAGTTATATACTCTTTCTGCATTATCAATAGTATTATTATCTCTACTCTCTATTCTGTTAAAGGAGTAATTGGAATATTCTCCAGTAAATATTTTTTTCAAATCCAAGATTCCATTCCCGTAAAGTAATGCTTCATCAGTATAAAATCCTATACCAATTGATGTTTCTTTAATCTTACTTAAAATATCTTTTACAGTTAATTGTGGTTGTTTGCTCAATAATAGAGAAACTTCTCCGGAAACTATTGCCGTTGATGCTGAGGTTCCTGAATAAGTCATATATTTTAAAGCATTTATAGATTGTGGAACAGTTGAATATATTTTTGAACCAGGTGCTACTAAATCGAGTTCTTGTCCAAAATTTGAAAAATAACACCATTGAGTAGATTCATTTATTGCTCCAACTGCTATAACATTATCGTAAGCAGCAGGATAAGTTATGCCTTGTAAACCATAGTTACCTGATGATGCGATAATAATGCAACCTTTTGAAACAGCATAATTAACAGCTTCCTTTAATATAGCATCATCTTTTGATGTTCCTAAGCTTAGATTTAAAATTTTTGCACCATTGTCGGCTGCCCATTTTATACCTTTTGATATAGTAGTTGTATCACCATATCCGTCCTTATTAAGTACCTTAACTGACAATAATTTTGAATCATATGCAATTCCAGAGATACCTATATTATTTGCTCTATCTGCAGCAATAATACCAGCTACAAAGGTTCCGTGGCCATTGTTGTCTAAATATGAGCCTGTACCAGTGAAGTCTTGTCCACCTACTACTTTACCAACTAAATCTTCGTGGTTTGAATCTATACCTGTATCAAGAACTGCTATTTTGATACCTTTTCCAGTACTTTGAGACCATAGTTCTGGAATTTGAAGTCTTTCCAAATACCATTGATTATCGTTGACCCCAGTAATTGACGTCATGGCGTGAACTGTATTATTTGCAGATGTATTGTCTATGTCAAATTTCTCGTATTTATAGTTTGGTTGAATACTTTCTACATTTGGGTCATTTTGCAATTCATTTATACGTTGCTCTAATTGGTCTTTGTTATCAACCTTTATTTTCTCAATTTTTGACTCAGTATTTCTAGAGATTCCAAAATAGCTGAATATTTTTGAATTACTTTGATTGTTTTTATATTTCACAACAATTTCATTTTGGATAATGGTATCTTTATCAGCATTGAAATTCTCGATATTAACCTTTTTTTCAACAGAATCCCCTGCTAAAACTGATTGTGGATGTATAAGACTAAATAAACTAATTAGAAAAAAAACACTAACTATTACCCCGAATAATCTTTTTCTCAAAATATTTCTACCTCCTAATGTATTTCACTGATTGTTTAAAGTATTGTAAACTGAACACTATATTTTGATACCTAAATCCCTCCCTAGTTTAATGAGGTTATAAAATTAAAATCTAATTTAGTAACTCATAATTGACGTTAATGTATGTATATATTGTTAATAAAACATAAATATACTATTAATATTTTATAGCATATCTACATCTAAGTATAGTATCAAAAACAAATTACTTATAGAAGAGAAGGTTTTATAAGATAATAATATTATTATTAAAGTTCCAGTATGAAAATCCAAAGTTTTTGATTAGAGACTCTAGCATATTTAAGGAAAAGAGGTAGTAAGGTAGGTAATCAAAGCTATATGTTTGACAGCATAATATAAATATGAAATAATCAAATATGCAAAATCGATTATGAAAATATAAAGCCATATAAAACAAAAGTTTCTTAGTAGAAATATGACTAAGTGATATGTTTTATGTGGCTGTACTAATGTATATTATTATTTTTATTGATAGGGAGATTTGATATGGTGAAAAAATATGTGATAGCACTAGATCAAGGAACAACAAGTTCACGAGCAATTGTTTTTGATAAAGAACAGAATATATTAGGGATAAGTCAAAAGGAATTCACTCAAATATACCCTAAGGAAGGTTGGGTAGAGCATAATCCTTTAGAGATATGGGCAAGTCAGTATGGTGTAATGCAAGAAGTTATTGCGAAGACTAATATAGATCCAGAAGAAATTGCGGCTCTAGGAATAACAAATCAAAGAGAGACTACTATTGTTTGGGATAAGGAAACTGGAGAGCCAGTTTATAATGCCATAGTATGGCAATGTAGAAGAACAGCTGCTTTAATTGAAGAGTTAAAATTGGATACAGAGTTTGCAGATTACATAAAGAAAAATACGGGATTACTTTTAGATGCGTATTTTTCTGCAACAAAGATTAGATGGATTTTAGATAACGTAGAAGGTGCAAGAGAAAAAGCTGACAATGGAAAGTTACTATTTGGAACAGTTGATACTTGGCTTGTATGGAAACTTACTAAAGGAAAAGTACATATAACTGATTATACAAATGCATCAAGAACAATGCTTTATAACATAAAGAACTTAAAGTGGGACGATAATATTTTAGAAAAGCTCAGAATTCCAAAGTCAATGTTACCAGAAGTTAGGAATTCTTCAGAGATATATGGTTACATAAATTTAGGCGGAATCGGTGAAACTAGAATTCCTATAGCAGGAATAGCAGGAGATCAACAAGCTGCACTTTTTGGGCAAGCGTGTTTTGAAAAAGGTTGTGCTAAGAATACTTATGGTACAGGATGTTTTTTACTTATGAACATCGGAGATAAGATAGTTCAAAGTAAGCATGGTTTAATCACTACAATTGCAATTGGGTTAGATAATAAAATTGAATATGCTTTGGAAGGTTCAGTATTTGTTGGAGGAGCAATCGTTCAATGGCTTAGAGATGAACTAAACTTAGTTAGCAGTGCAGAAGACACAGAATATTTTGCAAGTAAAGTAAAAGACAATGGAGGAGTATATATAGTACCAGCTTTTACTGGTCTTGGGGCTCCATACTGGGATATGTATGCTAGGGGATGTATTTTCGGGTTAACAAGAGGTTCTAATAAAAATCACATAGTACGAGCCGCCTTAGAATCTATAGCATATCAAACAAAAGATTTATTAGTAGCAATGGAAGAAGATGCTGGCTTTAAAATTAAGAATTTAAGGGTTGATGGTGGAGCAAGTAGGAATAATTTCCTTATGCAATTTCAATCAGATATAACAGGTGTAGAAGTTTTAAGGCCTATTATAACAGAAACCACTGCACTAGGAGCAGCATATTTGGCAGGCCTTGCAGTTGGATTTTGGAAGTCTAAAGAAGAAATCGCAAAGAATTGGACTGTAAGTGAAAAATATAATCCTAAATTTGATGAAGAGGAGAAAAATAAACTTTATAAAAGATGGAAAAAGGCTGTGAAAAGATCTGAACAATGGGAAGATTAAAATTTAGTCAGACATATAAATTTAATTTATTATGACAATATGGTGTCATATTTAATGTGGTATAGTCTACTTATGAATTAGTAGAAAGAAGGGATATTTTGAAATATGAATGGAGGAAACAGGAAAAGGATTTGTATCTACCAAAAGAAAAGCCTGAATTAATTACAGTCCCAAAACATAATTTTTTTATGATAAGTGGCAAAGGTAATCCCAATGAAGCAGAATTCTCTGAAAAAGTAGCTGTGTTATATTCTTTAGCTTATGCTGTTAGAATGATGCCGAAACAAGGATATATTCCAGATGGGTATTACGAATATACTGTTTACCCATTGGAAGGGATATGGGACTTAACGGAAAGTGGAAGGCTGTCTGATACCTTAGATAAGAATGAATTAATATATACTATAATGATTAGGCAACCAGAGTTTGTGACACAAGAAATCGTTGATAAAGCCTTTGAAAATGTCAGAAGGAAAAAGAACCTCACTTTATTGGATGATGTAACTTTTGGCCCAATGGAAGACGGTTTATCTGTTCAGATGATGCATATTGGCTCTTACGATGATGAACCACAGAGCTTTGAACAAATGAAAAATTTCATAAAAGAAAACAATCTTGAGATAACAACATTAAAACATAGAGAAATTTATCTTTGAGATGTGAAAAAAACTGAAAAATCTAAATTAAAAACAGTTTTGAGATATGCAGTTCGTTACAAATAGTTGGTGTACTATCAATATAAATTTTGATAGTGCTGATGAATTGCCTGTTTTATAAGTTTATTTTTCTAACTATATTACAATGGCAAATCAACATTCGAAGTTGAAATTCTTTATATAACTATATATGAAAAAACATAAGATGAGACATTGCACTAAGGAGTAAAGTAAAATGTTTAAAAGAAATACATCAATACTAAAAAATATACTGTTAATTTTATTAGGGAATACGATTTATGCTTTGGCAGTTACTATGTTTATCATTCCTAACGGATTGATCACAGGGGGAACCACTGGCTTAGCATTATTATTCTATCATCAGGCTAACCTTCCAATTACGGCGTTTGTTTCTGTTTTCAACATTAGTATGTTTATTTTAGGTGCAATATTTCTTGGAAGATCTTTTGCACTTACCACATTAATTAGTACTTTTTATTATCCATTTATTCTTGGAATTTTTCAGAAGGCTTCTTTTCTTGGGGATATGACCTCTGATCATTTGCTTTCGACAATTTATGCGGGAATCATGATTGGCTTTAGCATTGGAATCGTAATAAAAGCAGGGGCATCTACTGGTGGCATGGATATACCTCCGCTAATACTAAATAAAAAGTTTGGATTTTCAGTTTCTGTAGTGATGTATGGATTAGACTTTACCATTCTTTTATCTCAAATGCTTTTTGCAAATAAAGAGCAGGTGCTATATGGAATTTTATTAGTGTTTATCTATACTGTAGTGCTAGATAAGGTGTTGCTACTTGGTCAGTCTAAAACTCAAGTGAAAATTGTCAGTGAGAAGTATCAGGAGATTAACCAGATGATTATTCAGCGTCTTGATAGAGGATCTACTTTAATCCACGCTGAAACAGGATACTGTCATAAGGATAATCTAGTTGTGCTTACTGTAATTTCAAACAGAGAACTTTCAAAGCTGAATAATCTTGTTCTTTCCATAGATCCTAAAGCGTTTATGATTATTAATAGGGTAAATGAAGTAAAAGGACGAGGATTTACTATAGAAAAATATTATATTTACCCGTTGTGCTAGTTAAATACGCTGGCAATACTTACAAATAGAAAAACTCCAGCATATTTGCTAACCTATCATTAAAAAACACCACTAATCTAATGATAGGAGGCTAACCTATATGCCAGAGTTTAATAAAGATTCTACCATAACAATAAATGACTTAAAAGATTTTATTGTTGTCACTTATGTTATAATTGATGACTTTTACCAAAAAGTAACTCCAACATTTATTAAAAATCGTCGTAACATCGCTAAATCAGTAATGACTGATAGCGAAATAATTACGATTTCTTTAGTAGGTGAACTCTTAACCATTGACTCTGAAAAAGCATGGTTTGGATTTTGCTCTAAAAACCTACGAGACTTATTTCCCAACTTTTGTAGTAGGCCGAGGTTTCATAGAGTTAGAAAGTCATTATTTCGAGTCATTGATGAAATTCGTAAAGAGTTAACGAAATTTCTTAACTATCAATATGACCGAATGAGAATTGCAGATAGTATGCCAATTCCTGTGTGTAAGTTTGGGAGAGCTCATTTCCATAAAGCTTTTAAGCCGGAGGCTGCCTACGGGCGATGCGCTTCGAAAAAAGAAACATATTATGGATTCAAATTACATGCTTTAGTAGCCCTCGATGGCTATATCACAGATTTTACTGTAACAGCAGCAAATATTGATGACAGAGATGTCGTCTGGGAACTCACAGCTAATTCAGAGATTGATATACTAATAGGTGATAAAGGATATATAGGTCAAAAAGTTGCTTCGCAATTAAAAGAAACAAGGTACATTCGTCTTTTAACAATAAATCGTAACAATAGTAAAACTAAACTTTTAAAACCTTTTAGGCAGTTGATATTCAAGGCTCGTCGTAGAGTAGAAACTACTTTTTCTCAGCTCTCCGAGCAATTAAATATGCAGAGGGTTCTTACAAAATCAACTTGGGGATTTGCCACAAGAATATCAAATAAAATATTAGCTCATAATCTTTGCTATTTTATAAATAAATTTTTTAATATAGGTATAGAAATATCAAAGATTAAAGAATTAGTATTCGGATAATAATTTCCAAAAACAGTATATGAGACAATAGGATAGGACTGCCTAAAATCATGGTATAAATATCCTTTTAATGAAAACTTATCTGCTAGCACAACAGGTTATATTTAATAGAAACTAAAGAAAAGCTATTTATGAGGTGATAGTGATGAAAATTAGTAAAAGAAAGGTTGTAATTGTTGGCTGTGGACTTGTAGGTTCCTCAACAGCTTTTAGTCTAGTCACACAGGGGATTTGTGACGAAATTTTGATGATAGATATCAATAAGGAAAAGGCTTTGGGTGAGGTGCTTGATTTAAGGGACAGTATACAGTATTTAAGTCATAATGTTAAGGTTAAGGTAGGAACTTATGCTGATTGTAGTGATGCGGACATTGTAGTTATCACTGCAGGAGCACCTCCTAAAAAAGGAGAATCAAGGCTTGATACCTTAGAGATGGGTATAAAAATATGCAAGTCTATTGTTGAACCTATTATGTCTAGTGGCTTTGACGGTATATTTGTGGTAATTTCTAATCCTGTTGATATAATGGCATATTACGTTTATAAATTATCAGGGCTACCCAAAAATCAGGTTATAGGAACAGGAACGGCACTAGATTCTGCAAGGTTAAAGAATTTTATAGCACAAATCGTCAACGTTGACCCTAGAAGTGTTCACGCTTATTCAATGGGTGAACACGGAGATTCTCAGATGATACCTTGGTCAACGGTTACTATTGAAGGAAAACAGTTTGATGATGTAATTCAGGATAATAAGGCTTTGGTAGGAGATGTAAGTCTTGACGAACTTGTTATGAAGACTGTAAAAGGAGGTTGGGAAATTTACAATCGTAAAGGAACAACTTGTTATGGAATAGCTTCAACCTGTGCTGGCATAATTAAGACTATCTTTCAAGATGAAAATAAAATAATTCCTGTATCGACTTTGTTAGAGGGCGAATATGGTGAAACAGAAGTATTTGCAGGGGTGCCAACGATTCTAAATAGAAATGGTGCAACAGATGTATTAGAGATACACATGACTGATAATGAATTAAAAAGATTTAAAGATTCAGCAACACTTATAAAAAGCTATATAAAAAAGATAGAGGAGTTAAAAATTTAGATTACAAAAATAAGGGGCAAGGAAATGTAACAATTTATGTTAAATATTTCTTTGCCTATTTCTTTTATATAAACTTCATTACTAACACTCTGTAGATATACTAAGAAATCAATATATCTATAGGAGATTCTTTATTGAAGTTTACATATTTTATAGAGAATTATCAGTCTTCATTATGGTGGTAAGTTAGTTGCTACAAAAAGTTATTTAAATATTCTCTTAGCAAAATTATAAAGTGCATTTTTCCATACAGAGAATTCATGATTTCCAGGCATTGTGTACCATAAATGATTAACGTCATTCTTTGTTAATGTATCATGGTAATAAGCTGGAGTTGTTCCGACAACACTGTCAGATTCACCATTGCAGATTAATATTAATTTTGGCTCAGGAGAATTTTCAGGTACGGTAAATTGTTCTTCTGTTAATTGTCCTTTGTAGTTTAGCAGTGGGTATGGAAGTAAGCCTGGAGCTGGTGAGAAAGCACCTATATAAGCAAATTTATCAAGCATTGAAAAGCCTATAAATAATGATTCACGTCCACCCATTGATAGACCAGCAATTGCAGTATCCTCACGTGTGGTCGAAATTGGATAGTTTGCTTCTATAAAGGGCATTAAATCATTTTTTAAATCGTTGATGAAGTTGTCAAAGGCATTGATATTTTCCTGGCTTAACATATTTGTTGGTGGACCATCGTTTGCCATAGCCCTTACGTTTGGCATAACTATAATCATTTCAGAAGCTTCACCAGTAGCAATAAGATTGCCAATGATATTCATAGGCTCACCTTCTAGCCAGCCTTCTTCAGTTCCACCTATACCATGTAAAAGGTAAAGAACAGGATATTTTTTGTCCTTAGAGTAGTTTGGTGGTGTCATAACATAACATTTTCTTGTTGTGCCTGTTGTTGTTGAATTATACTGAATGAGATTCATTTCTCCGTAATTTACATTGGGTTTTAAAATATCAAAATCTGCTGGGGTAGTCCATTGATCCAACATATACTTCTCCGTTTCATTTAAGTTTTTTTCACTGGTTTCATTTAGGGTTTCTGTACTAATTGTGGCAGTAGTTTTATCAGCAGTACTCTTGCTAGATTTACATCCACTTAAAAGTGAGACTGACAAAGTTACACAAATTAGCGTAGTGCAAAGCGTCCTATTTATCTTCATTTCTTAATCTCCTCAATAAAATGCTAATTATTTTTATGAATATAGCTAATTTATATGGTAGTCCACCTATATTCTAGAACAATATTGGCAAGCTGACAACTGGATGAAGTTTTTATATTTTCAATAGAACTTTTTGTGATTAATGTGTTCTATTAAAGTTATTTCATAACTTGTAGTAATCTCTCATTGTTAGATAAAGTCTTAGATGTAGTATCATCTTTGGAACTCATATATAGATTCAAATAATATTCTACAGTACTCAAGAAATAGCATGTCTATTTTAAGATTATCAATAAGAAAATAGCCATATAGTTAAAGTTTGCATTTATATGTATTTTTTATTATAATAAAGCATGAACTGTTTTAGAGTTTCTTAAAAATAACTAAAGAAAACATAAATAAGTTCGAAAAATAATATAGAGACCTCTATTATGTTATTTATAGTTTAAAAATATTTAAAATGATTAACGATATAGTTTATTCAATAAATAGACTGAATTTAATGAAGAAAAATACAATAAAGAAATTGTATATTAATGTAAATATCCGTAACTATTTATTGAAAGATATATAAGTTAACCTTAGGAAGGTGGTTATTTACTTATTTTAACATCGTAAATTAGTATGGAACATGACATTTATTTGTAGGTATATAACATAATAAGGAAAATATAAAAAGTATATATACAATAGAAGAGGAGGCGGGTTATAATGTTCAAGAATTTAAAGAATAGAAGGAAATTTAATATGCCTAAGAATTCAAAATTTAAAATGAAATTCAGTAGGCTTAAGGATTTAAAAATTAGAACCAAGTTATATTTGATGGTTTTCATTCCTTTGGTATTTGTACTTATTCTTTCTATAATAGGCATAGTTAATATCAATAGGAATGCAAAGATGTTAACTGATACTTATTATGAAAACATTTACAAAACAAGTGTTTCTATATCCAATACTAATCAGGAATTTCTTAAAGTTTATATTTTGCAAGATGAGATCCGTAATGATATGAATTCCAAAAGTGAAAAGACTAAAACTAAAATAGAAAATTTTAATGCAAGTGTAGAAAAAATACAAAATGAAAGTAAAATGATTAATGATAAATTAGTTTTATATAAAGATATTTATGATAGGATGCCTGATGAATACTCAAATAAGACTATTGATGAGCTTTATGCAGACTTTGAAAACAACTTTAATCTTTGGTTAAAAACCTTTGATATAAACAATGGTGGGATTAAAGATAAAATTCAATATGGAAGTACATTCAAAATTGCTCAAGATAGTGTTGATGGAATTGTTAGAATATTTGATGGTACTGCTAGTTCTGTTCAAGAGTTTACACAAGCAGAAACTAGAAAAGTTATAGTGCAATATGTTACTATAGCGATAATATCGTTCCTATTAACGATTTTATTTGGTACATTGATTGCCTTGGACTCAACTAATGCATTGTTAAAAATAAAAGATTTTGCGGAGAGATTGTCTAATTATGACTTTTCTGTGGATTTAAATTTGCAGAGAAAGGATGAATATGGACAAACTGCTAAAACCTTAAATACTGCACAAGATAATGTTAGAAAGCTCGTAAGAAATATTATTGAAGATTCAGAGTATATTAATAATTCAAGTGAAAACGTATTCTCAACTATTAAAGTAGTTTCTTCAAATTTCGAAGTTATTAATGAGTCTACAAAGCAAATAAATACCAGTATGCAAGAAAATAATGCTATTGCAGAGGAGATATCAGCATCAGTTGAAGAAGTAAATGCTAGTACAGTTGTGTTATCTTCTAAAGCTACTGATGGAACTAATAATGCTATTGAAATTATGAATAGAGCAGATATAGTTAAAAATAGGAGTAAAGATGCGCTAGTATCTACAAAGAAAATTTATTCAGAAAAAGAAGTTGAAATTGTTAAAGCAATTGAGGCAGGGAAAGTTGTGGATGAAATAAGTATTATGGCTAATACAATAGCTAGCATAGCAGATCAGACAAATTTACTAGCTTTAAATGCTGCCATTGAAGCTGCTAGAGCAGGTGAACATGGAAGAGGCTTTGCGGTTGTAGCAGACGAAGTAAGAAAATTAGCAGAACAGTCATCATCGGCTGTCGAAAGTGTTAAAGTAACTATTGAAAAAGTTAAAAAGGCTTTTGATAATCTATCTTCTAATAGTAATGAGCTTATACATTTTATGCAAAATGGAGTTAATTCTCACTTTGAAAACTTTAATAAGATCGGAGTACAATATCATGAAGATGCTAACTTTGTAAACACTATGTCAATGGAGTTAGCGGCTATGTCAGAAGAGATAAATGCTACAATAGATGAAGTAACTGATGCAGTTCAGCATATGGCTCAAATGACTCAAGAATCTTCTGAGAAAACTAGTGATATCGAAAAAACAATTGAGCAATCTTCAACAATTATCAATAAATTAAGTGATGAAGCTAGAAAACAAGCTGAATTAGCGCGCAATCTAATGGACGTAATAGCAAGCTTTAAGATATAGCTTTAATGCTGATAGCTCAATGAATTTATGTTACTTTATTAAGAATGTAGTTTTTAGTATATAGGATATTTCCATTTACTAAAGCTACATTCTTTCCTATATACTTTTGTAACTTTATCTAAAAATAAAAGTTCTTAAGAAACGTAATTGGAACTTATATTTCCTTGTGATAGAATAAGGATAAAAATATGGCAAGTTGTGGAGGTAAAGATGAAATCGTTAAAGGTAGCAGCAGTTTTCAGTAATAATATGGTTCTACAAAGAGAAAAAAATATAAATATATGGGGAACTGGTAATAATGGTGATGTAGTAACAGTTACTTTAGCTGATACAAAGGTAACTGCTAAAATAAAAGATAATAAGTGGATGGCTATTTTACCAAGTATGTCTGCTGGTGGGCCTCATACTGTAGAGGTTTCTGATGGCAATACTTCAATTACATTCAATAATGTAATGATTGGCGAGGTATGGTTGGCAGGTGGACAATCAAACATGGAGCTTGAACTTCAAAATAGTAAAGATGGTAAAAAGATACTTGAAACAATAGATAATAAAAATGTAAGATTTTATTATACAAATAAAAGAAGTTATATGGATGAAGAATTTTTAGAAGCTGAAGCTAATACTTCATGGCAAGAATGTACTCCTGAGACAGCTGGTATTTGGTCTGCAGTAGGATACTATTATGCTGATAAATTAGCAAAAGAGCTTGATGTAACAGTGGGTATTATTGGATGTAACTGGGGAGGAACTTCAGCTTCAGCATGGATAAGTAAGGAGAGTATAGCTTTAGATAAAGATACAAATACATACCTAGAAGAATATGATAAAGTTAATGAAGGAAGAACCTTTGAAGAATATCTTGCAGAGCTTGAAGATTATAATAGTTGGTATGGCCCATGGCAGAAGAGAGTTGATCAATGTTATGCGGAGAACCCAGAAATACTTTGGGAAGAAGTACTTGAAATCGCGGGGGAAAGCCGTTGGCCAGAACCGCTTGGACCAAAGTCACCATATAGACCAGGTGGTCTTTATGAAACAATGGTTCAAAGAGTAATGCCATATACCTTAAGAGGTTTCATATACTATCAAGGGGAAAGTGATGATCATAAGCCAGATATGTACGCAAAACTTTTAACTAAATTGATTGAACAATGGAGAAGAGATTGGCAAGATGATGAACTTCCATTTATCTTAGTACAATTACCTATGTTTATCAATAGAGGTGATGAAGATAAGAAACATTGGGCTATTGTAAGAGAACAACAAATGTTAGTACATCAGACTGTTAAAAATACAGGAATAGCTGTAATTCTTGATTGTGGAGAATTCAATAATATCCATCCAGTCGACAAGGCCCCTGTTGGTTATAGACTAGCTCTTCAAAGCTTATATCATGTATATGGAAAAGATGTGAAAGCATATGGACCAATATACAAGGGATTAAGCTACCTTGAAAATGCAATTGAATTAACTTTTCAGCATGCGGAAGATGGAATCGTAGTTAAGGGTGAAAAAGCACAAGGCTTTGAAATTGCTGGAGAAGATAAAGAATTCTTTGAAGCAGATATTCAGATAAATGGTAACAAAATAATTGTTTCATCAGAGCAAGTTAAAGAACCTAAATATGTTAGATATGCATGGACTAATTATGGACCTGTAACACTTTATAATAAGGAAGGCTTACCAATGCCTACTTTCAGAACCAATAGATTCGATTTTAACTAATTTAGATTTTTTTATTGATAGGTTGTGTAGTTTTGTATTATAAACTATACAACTTATTTTATCGTCGTTAGTTTGAGGATACGCAAATATGCCCTAGGTATAGTCATTATTCATTTTGAAACAATAAGATTAATTTAAGAGCCCAAGGAATTCCAGTACATACAACAGGAAATTTATTGGAAATGTGTATAATAAGCTCGAATAATTAATGCAAGTTGTATAATATGATAAATAATGATACTATATATAATAATTTAGTGATTTACATAGAAAATTACTAGTCTTAAATTGAAGGAGCATGAAGAATGAACATATTGAAAGTGCTTAAATTCCTGTTTCCAGAGTATCAAATTGTTGAAAGTTTTTTGGAAAATGGATTTATAGGCAAGAAACCAAGAAAAGTATATCAACCAAATCAATATTACAATGTAAATGCAAGTCCTAGTTCCAATGGAAACTACCAAACTCAAAGTTATTCTAGTGGAGCTACAAATAACAGCTATGGAAATGCAAATCCTAGTAATAATGCGGCTACTCCTAATGATACAGTTACTTATACTGGAAATAATACTGTTAATCCTACAAGCTATGAAGTTAATGAAGCTTTTACTAATTTAAGTAATGAATTGGCTAACAGAATTGTTGGACAAGCAAATTCTCTTAATAATCTAGCTATTGCTTTTAAGCGTCCTTTTGTAGCGGGATATAATCTAAAGAAACCAAGGAATTCCATGTTTATAATAGGAGACAAAAGTACAGGAAGACACAAATGTCTTAAAGAAATTGTCAAAGCACTATATAAAAAAGGAATGCTAAATTATGATAATGCTACGAGACTGGATTTATCACTATATCCAACTGCATCAGAACAGCCAATATTTCTTTCGGATTTGTATAAAGGATTATATAAACATTCAGATATTCTTGTTATTGATAATTTTGAAAAGTGTTCCAATAATGTTATTAGTGCAATTTCTAGTTTAGTTATTGATGGGGAGTATAAGTTAAATGCAAGATATGCAGTTCAAAATAATACTCTAATCGAGGCTACTGGTGCTTTGATGCAAAATTCTGTTAGTGCACTTTCAGCCAATGGCAAGTTTTTTGTTTTTGTAACAGATCAAAGTGAAAGCAAAATAGCTGAAGTATTTGGTTCGAAGTTTATGACTAGCGTTGGTGACATAATTAAAATGGATTCTTACACTAAAGGTGAGTTAGTACAAATTACTAGAAAGATTCTTATTGACCTAGTTATCCTTTGTAAAGATAAGCTTTCTATTGAATTAAGATATGACGACTCTTTAGCTGTTTATTTTGCAGAAAAATATAATAATGACAAGGGACTCAGAGCTATAGAGAGGTTTATATTTGATAGTGTTTACAAAGCATTAGCTGAATACAAATTGAGAAATACGATGGAAAAAGATAGTGAAGTTATATTATCTGTTTCACATGAAAAAATTGTAGCTCAGATAGTTGGAAGCCATGAGAAAAAGGTTATAAATTTAATGGATTTATTACCAAAGGATTATAGTGCTAGTAAACTAGAAGAAGTAAAAGAAGAATTAAATTCTGTTATTGGACTTAAAAAGGTAAAAGATTATGTATTAGATCTTGAAAATAATTTTAAAGTTCAAAAAATGCGTGAAGATTCAGGGTATAAGGCTGCAGAAATTTCTAAGCATATGATTTTTACAGGAAATCCTGGAACAGGAAAAACGACTATTGCAAGGATCGTTGCAAAATATTTAAAAGCTATAGGGGTTCTTTCTACCGGTCAACTAAGGGAAGTTACTAGGGCAGATCTAGTTGCTCAATATGTAGGTCATACTGCAAAGCAAACTAATGAGGTTGTGAGATCAGCTATAGGTGGAGTTTTATTTATTGATGAAGCATATTCCCTTTGTAGAGATAAAAATGATACTTTTGGACTAGAAGCTATTGATGCACTGGTAAAAGCAATAGAAGATAATCGTGATGATTTAGTTGTAATTCTTGCTGGATACAAAGATGAAATGGAAGGATTTTTAAACACTAATAGCGGATTAAAATCAAGATTTCCAAATATAATAGACTTTGAAGATTATACTGCTGAAGAAATGCATGAAATAGCGCTTATTACTGCAAAGTCAAAGGGCTATAAAATTGCAACAGGTTGTAAAGAATCATTAATCAGAGTATTTGATAAAAGTCAGATAAAAGGTAGAAATGATAGTGGCAATGGTCGATTAGTTCGTAATTATATAGAAAGTGCTATTTTGGAACAATCAAAAAGGCTTATAAAAGATCTAAACTCACAGATGGACTTATTAGTTTATGAAGATTTTAAATTTGAAGATTATGAGAAATTTGATTTAGATAAAGCTTTATCAGAGATTATTGGACTTGAAAGTGTAAAGGATTTTGTAAGGACTCAATATAACTTGCTTGTTGCAAATGAAAAGCGTAGGAAAGCAGGTATTGAATTAGATACAACTCAATCATTAAATATGATTTTTTCAGGTAATCCTGGAACAGGTAAAACCACTATTGCAAGAGTTGTTGCTTCAATGTTTAAAGAGATGGGACTATTAAAAAAAGGTCATTTAGTTGAAACTGATAGAGGTGGACTTGTAGCTCAATATCAAGGACAAACAGCAGTTAAAACAGAAGAAGTGTTTAAGAGTGCATTAGGTGGAGTGCTATTTATAGATGAAGCTTATTCACTAACTAGTGATGGAAATAGTTATGGAAAAGAAGCTATAGATACTTTGGTTAAGTTAATAGAAGATTATCGTGGGGAAATTGTAGTTATCTTAGCAGGTTATAAAAAAGAAATGGCTGATTTTATAAAAGTTAATTCTGGATTAGAATCAAGATTTCCTTTACTAATTGACTTTCCAGACTACTCTGCAAAGGAATTATATGAAATAGCTTTAAGAATGATATATTCAAAAGGGTTCCAAGTAGATGAAACTGTGAAGGAGCGTTTGTTTGAAGAAATTCAAGAAATGCAAAAAACATCTACAGCACATTCTGGTAATGGAAGAATGGCAAGAAACTTTGTTGAAAAAATTATTAGAAATCAATCTGCAAGAATAGCATCAGAAGATGTGACTATTGCCGAATTAAATAAGATACTACTTTCAGATATGATAAATACAGTAGATTCAAATAGAACTGAAGCTTATGATTTAGACAAAGCTTTAAATAAAATCATTGGTTTAGATGAAGTGAAATCTTATATAAGAAGCTTACATGCTAGGCTGAGATTGCAAAGCGAAAGAAAGAAAATGGGAATGATTATTGATAATTCTCAGACATTACATATGATTTTCAAAGGAAATCCTGGAACTGGAAAAACTATGGTTGCTCGTACTGTGGCTGATGTACTCTACAATATAGGTGTTATTAGAACTAATAAATTAGTAGAAACAGATAGAGCTTCATTGGTTGCAGGATATGTAGGACAAACTGCTATAAAAACAACAGAAAAGGTTATGGAAGCTATGGATGGAGTTCTATTCATAGATGAAGCATATTCATTAGCTAATGGTGGGGCTAATGATTTTGGTAGAGAAGCTATTGATACGTTGGTAAAACTTATGGATGATCATAGGGAGCGATTAGTTGTAATTTTAGCTGGCTATAGTAAAGATATGGATGACTTCCTAAATACAAATGCGGGTCTAAAATCTCGTTTCCCTAACATTATTGAATTCGCAGATTATAATGTTCAGGAATTAATGGAGATTGCAAAGGGGTTTTATAAAGGTAAAGGTTATGAACTTACCCAAGAGGCAGAAAACAAACTTTCTGGTATGCTAGGTGAAAATTTAAAAGAAGAATCTTTTGGCAATGGTAGGTATGTAAGAAATATCATTGAAAAATCAGTAAATAATCAAGCCTTAAGATTAAGTACAGATATGGACTTAACTAGAGAAGAATTAACAGTAATTGAAGTAGAAGATATTGAAAGGATGTGATTTTATGAGCGCTAAATCAACAATTGGAAATATAGCAGCTATTTTATACTATATATTAGCATTGCCTATGTTGATACTTTACCTTCCTTATACAATTGCGGATAGTTTTTCAGCTTTAAAAATGATAGTAGAGTATGGATTTTCTGGCGTAGATAACGGTATGGGAAATGCAGCTGTTTTTGGATTATTTATCGGTATATCTTTACTGGTTCCTGCATTTAGAAAAATATATTATAAGTTGCCTTGGTTTTTTCCATTTGTAAAGATATTGTTTGTAGATGTAACAATTTTAGGTGTTTCTATTATGATTTTACATTACGGTTATCAGGTAAAAAGTCCTGTAAGAAATATAATGTTCTTAATATTGACTATAGTTCAAATAGTTGTTTGCCGTATTTTAATGTGCAGTTATTTTTATAAAAAACCTGTAAAGCATATAGGAGGATCAAATGGCTAATTTTTTTGGAAAAATTGTTAATAAGTTATCAGGTGAAAACTTGAAGGCTCAAAGAAATTTTAATGGAGAAACTGGAGAAACATTTAGAAACCAAGATAGACAAGGATACGATAATAATTATCCTAATGGGAATAAAAATCAAGGGAACTCTGGCGATAGAAACAAAAAATCACTTAGAGCCTTTGCACTTTTATGTTTTGTACCATTAATATTTTGTTTAATATTCAGAAAGGTTACTCCTGTTGATAATGGGGTTGAGGCTAAGAACGCCATAAAAAATATGGTGTCAACATCCCTAGAAGCAGGAACTGTTCTTATGAAGAAAGATGAAAACATTGGACAAAAGGATTATACTATAAATCATAAATCTGATAGCAAGGACACTAAAATTTGGGTATGGGATTATGCTGCTGAGGATGGAGATTATGTACAAGTTCTTGTCAATGGTTCGCCAATTTCTGAACAATTTATGGTTAAGAATAAACCAAAGGAATTCACAGTGCCAACTACAGGAGATATACAAATCAAAGGTATAAAAGATGGTGGCGGTGGTATAACATATGCAGTACATTATGATTTAAATAATACAAGCTATTTTAATTCTGCACCAGAAAATGAGTGTAATACATATACTCTTGTAAAGGGGTAAAATAAAACAGAGATCTGTTAAACTGAATAAGTTGAAACATATATAACTTGAAAGATTTGTTAAGGATCATGTTAACTATATAAAGGAATAAAAAGGTAGGCACTAGAATATTCTAATTTTAGTGTCTATCTTATAGTGTGATTCTTGAATAATGGAAAGGACTCCTTATATAGTTTAAATAATGAAAATAAAGGTTATTAGCATTGTAATAGCGATAATAAGAATATCTAAAAATCTAAAATTACTATTCTAATTAAAGCATATAAGGATAAAAAAGGCCTTAAAGTTACAAATTAGATGTCCAAATATGCTATAATATAAGCAATAGGTTATTTAAAGTTAGATATAGAGTTTGAGAAAATAGTAAGGGGGCAATAACATGACTAGTTTTCGTGTTAATTTAAAAAAGGTAGTAGATGATTCTTATGATATAGAAATAGGACGTAATCTATTTGAGAGCCTAATAAATGATTTAAAGAATGGATTAGTTCAAGGGGTTCATAAATATGCAATAATAACAGATAGTCACGTAGAAAAACTTTATGCAAACAAGATAGTTGACTTGATGAAAGAAAACGGATTTAACGTTGAGAAATTTGTATTCCCAGCAGGTGAAAAAAGCAAAACTAGAAAGACTAAAGAAATAATTGAAGATGCTATGCTTGAAAAAGCTTTTCGTAGAGATAGCTGTATTATAGCTGTTGGTGGCGGTGTAGTTACTGATTTAGCGGGCTTCATTGCTGGAACCTTTGGAAGAGGAATTCCGTTTATCAATTATGCTACTACATTATTAGCAGCTGCAGATGCTTCAATTGGGGGAAAAACTGCAGTAGATACTGAACTAGCAACAAACCTTATAGGACTTATTAATCAACCAGTAAAAGTTTATCTTGATATAGAAAGTTGGAAGACACTGCCTATAAGACAATTAAGCAGTGGTTTATCAGAAACTATAAAACATGCTTGTCTTGGAGATGGAGAGTTTTTCGAATTCCTTGAGAAGAATATAGATAAAGTAATCAATGAAAAGGGAGAAGCTGTCTTAGATCCAGCTACCTGTGAGCATATTGCACATAAAAACTGTGAAGTTAAATACAAAGTTGTAAGTTTAGATGAAAGAGAAACAGGTCTAAGAGAAGTACTTAATTTAGGACATACAGTAGGAAGAGCAATTGAAGTAGTAAGTGACTATAAACTTTTACATGGAGAAGCCTTATCAATAGGAATGGTCGCTCAAGTAAAATTAGCTAATAGTCTTGGATATTTAACCGATAGTGAGATGAGTAGAGTTATAGATTTGTATAAAAGAGCAGGGTTACCAGTATCGATCCCTGATTACATTGATAGAGATGAATTGGTTAAAAAGCTATATACAGATAAGAAAGTAAAAGGCGGAAAAATTAAATTTGTATTCCAAGATGGAATTGGTAAAATAAGAGAGTATGAAGATGGTAAATATTCTATGGTTATATCAGAAGAACCTATAAAAATAATTCTTGATGATATGAGAGTATAGAAAAATCTTTGTGCTAATACCACAAAGAAGCAAGAGGATAAATTGGAATAGTAGCTTAAACTTATAATATAAGTATCTAAAAAGCAAAGAACAGCTTAATCTTTAGTGATACAAAATAACAGTGTATTACAAGATTAAGCTGTTTTTTTTAATCAGTATAGAGATATACGCTAAATTTTATATTTATCCAAATCAACTTTAAAGGTGTTTGTAATGTTTTGGAAGTCACCAATGCTACCTACAAGTTTTTGTATTTCATTAGTATAACTTGCAACATTTGCACTGACTTCTTCTGAAGCTGCTGAATTTTCTTCTGCAAGGGCAGCTAAAGCTTCTATGCTTTCAAATACTTGCGAAATTGATGCAGATTCATCATTTAGCATTTCTACTGTTTTTATTAGTGACTGAGAGACTACAACAATTGAATTATTTGCTTCATGGCTAATATCTTTTACAACATCAATATTTTTAGTTTCTTTTTCTAGCGATGTATATTGAGTTTCTATATTTCCAACCAATTCTTTGATATCATTGACGAATTGTATAAGATTTGAGTTGATTTCTTCTACTGCTCCTTTGGTTTCTTCTGCTAATTTCCTAACTTCTTCAGAAACTACAGCAAAGCCTTTGCCAGATTCTCCAGCTCTTGCTGCTTCAATAGAAGCATTAAGGGCTAGTAGATTTGTTTGCCCAGAAATTTGAGAAACGATTGAAACAATGTTTGTGATGTTTCTTGCATTTTCTTCTAAATTAATAGCTTTTTCCTTAACATCATTAAAGTGTGTTAAAGTTGTGCTTAGGTTTTCACTAGATTTTTCAACACTTAGATAACTAGTATTTATCTTCTCTATAGCTACCTCTAATTCATCTCTATTTTTATTTTCACTATCAACGATAGTTTTTAATGATTCAATGTTGCCATTTAAAATAGAAACTGCATTCTCAGTATTTTCTGCTTGGCTCAAAGTAGAGTTTGCAACTTGTTCTACCACTCCAGATATCTCTTTAGAGGTATTACTCATTTTGTCAGATATATCGTTGATGTTATTTATAAAGGTTCCCATCTCATCAGTAACACCTTTAAAACCGACAAAATCAGCTTTAACTAAAGACATATATTTTTTAATTTCATCGTACATATCTTCAAAAAAGTCACCTGTTATAATTGCACCATTCTCTACATAACTATTTTTATTTAGTTCTGTTATGGCGTTAAAGAGGTGTTTCTTAGGTCTCATCAAAAGGGTGCTTACTATAAAGGTTAAAAATCCGATAATTGTCCCTTCAACTAAGCTGTGTAGGATACCGTTAAGTGAAAAACTAAGAAGTGGAATGATTGAGAGTGTACTTATTATAAATGTGGCTATAGCTAATTTTATACTAATATTATTTATAAATCCAAAGGATAAGAATTTGTTAAATCTATAAGTTTTCTTAAAGTATATTTCATTTTCAAAGGTTAACTTTAATTTTAATGATGTTGATGTTCTTTCAAGTTCTTCTATTTTGATTTGTTCATTAAAAAATGTGCAGCTTCCATCAAGCATTCCTAGAAAATAATCAAACATACCTCGTTTTGAATTATAAGAAAATATAGCTTCTCTTTCTGATATTGGTTCAAGTGATAAAAGTGGTGGCCTTGCATCTGAAAATTTTTTCACCATAGTAACGTGGACATCAAATAAGGATTTTAAAAAAGTATAAAGATTTTCATGTTTAAAAAATGCTGGATAATCTTTTGCAAAAGAATATAAATTGTCTTGACCAATTTTTCGCCATAAATCCTTCACTTGAATATTTTTTTCCTTAGCAATATATTCAATCATAATTTTTGGCTTATTATCATCAACGGTTTCGATTGGTGAAAATATCTTACCGTTCTCCCAGCCTGCTTTTGTCATTGCAGAATCTATTAACTCATCTCCATAAAATCGTCTAAGGGTTCTAACCCAAGTAGAAACTACTGTACCTTTCATAAACTACCTCCAATAAAAAACTTTTTAAATTAAATCTGCGGAATTTTTATTAACTAGTTACATTATTTAGACTACATCAAGAATCTAGGGAAACATTGGAAAATCAATGTGATCTATGAAGAACCTTTATTGGATAATATGTTAATGTTTCTCAACTATATATTAACTCTGACAGAACTATTTATGTGGTATTGCGTTAGAAATAAAGGTTGATAAATAACAATTATAACTGTCAGGGAAAACACTTCACACTAAATATTATTAATTAATAATCATTATTATAATATATTTTTTTAATCAAAGCATTATTGTTTTAGAAATAAAAGTATACAAATATCATAAGTTTATAGGCAAAATTATGATTTAAGTAAGATATCTGCTAAAATTTTTTAAAAATAAAAAATCTCTAATTAGCAGGTACAAGCTAATTAGAGATTCGATGATCAAATAATTCTTTTTCTAACTATTTCTTCTATAAAAAATTTATGAATATGAGTTTCTTCTGTAAGCTCAGGATGAAAAGCTGTAACTAGAATATTACCTTGTCTTGCTGCAACTATCTTTTCGTTAACAATTGCTAGTACTTCGACTTCATCACCAGCCGCTTCAATATAAGGAGCTCTTATAAAAGTCATTTTAACAGGACCAATATGCTTGAATTCGCTGATGGTTTCAAAACTGCCAAGTTGACGACCATAAGCATTTCTCAAAGCGTTTATGTCTATGGCAGAAAGATAGGACTTATTATCATTTGCTATAGACTTTGCTAATAGTATTAGCCCAGCGCAGGTACCGAATACGGGTAAGCCCTCTTCTATAAGTTTTTGTATTGGTTCTAATATATCAAGTTCTCGTAGAAGTTTTCCAATTACAGTGCTTTCTCCACCAGGAATAATCAATCCATCTAATTCTGAATTTATTAGATCCTCTTTTTTTCTGATCTCAAAGGTATCCACTGAAAGTTTTTTTAGTAAATCAATATGTTCAGCGAAAGCTCCTTGAAGTGCTAAAACACCAATCTTCATTTTATTTTCCTCTCTCTGCCATTAAAAGAGCGATTTCATCTTCGTTGATTCCAACCATTGCTTCACCAAGATCTTCAGATAATTCTGCTATCAATTTTGCATCCTTATAGTTTGTAACAGCTTGAACAATAGCTCTTGCTCTTTTACTTGGGTCTCCAGATTTAAATATACCAGAACCTACGAAAACACCTTCAGCGCCAAGTTGCATCATTAAAGCAGCATCAGCTGGTGTAGCTACTCCGCCAGCTGCAAAGTTTACTACTGGAAGTTTTCCGTTATCGTGAACGAATTTTACTAAATCATAAGAAACTTGAAGATCCTTAGCTGTTTGGAATAATTCATCGTCTCTCATGTTTTGTATATTTCTTATATCTTTATTAATCATTCTCATGTGTCTAACTGCTTGTACAATATCGCCAGTGCCTGGTTCGCCTTTTGTTCTGATCATTGAGGCACCTTCTTCAATTCTTCTTAAGGCTTCACCTAAATCTTTAGCACCACATACAAATGGAACAGAGAATGCATTTTTATCTATATGGAACTTATCATCAGCTGGAGATAATACTTCACTTTCATCTATATAGTCGATTTCTATTGCTTCTAAAATTTGTGCTTCTACGAAGTGACCTATTCTAACCTTAGCCATAACAGGAATTGAAACAGCTTCTTGGATGCCTTTTATCATTTTTGGATCGCTCATTCTTGATACGCCACCAACGCTTCTTATATCTGCTGGAATTCTTTCTAATGCCATTACAGCACAAGCACCAGCTTCCTCAGCAATTTTAGCTTGTTCAGGAGTAGTAACATCCATTATAACTCCGCCTTTTAACATTTGAGCTAAGTTTTTATTTAATTCGTATCTTTTATTCATTTCTTCACCTTCCTAGTTTTAGTTATGATATAATTATATGGAACCTCTGAACACATTGAAAGTGTCAAATTAAATTAATTTAAAGGTATCAGATATGGGTAAATAGGAGCGTAGATATTATGAACATAATTACAGTAAATTTGAATCCTCATGAGGGAAAGCCTCTTTATTTGCAATTATATGATTATATAAAAAAAGAAATACAGTCAAAGACTATACCTTATAATACCAAGCTTCCATCAAAGAGAATTCTTTCTGCACATCTTCAAGTAAGTCAAAATACTGTGCAGAATGCTTATGATCAGTTGATTTCAGAAGGGTATATTACACCTAAAGCTAGAAGTGGTTTTTTTGTTGCTAAGTTAGAAGAAATCATTAATTTAGATATAAAAGGTGTTTCTGAGGAACTTGAAAAAACAAAAACTTCGCCATATAAATATGATTTTTCTCATCAGGGAGTGGACATGGAGTTTTTTCCTTTTTCTACGTGGAAGAAGCTCACAAAGGAAGTTATAAATAAAGAAGATTTGGAATTGCTTACTTTAGGGGACTCTAAAGGACATGTAAAGCTTAGAAGTAGTATAGCAGAGTATTTGCATCAATCTAGAGGAGTAAATTGTGATGAAGAGCAGATTATAATAAGTGCAGGCACAGAATTTTTATTTCAGCTTTTAATTCAGCTTTTAGGAAAAGATAATGTTTATGCCTTGGAGAATCCCGGTTATGAAAAATTAAATATGGTATTTAAAACTAACGGGGCAAAATACAGATCTGTTAATGTTGATGAAAGTGGAATGAGTATAAAAGAACTTAGTGAAAGTGGAGCAAATATTCCTTGTGTTGCACCTTCGCATCAATTCCCTTTAGGAATAATTATGCCTATTAATCGAAGAATTCAATTGTTAAATTGGGCAAAAGAAGCAGAAAATCGATATATTATTGAGGATGATTATGATAGTGAATTTAAGTTCAGTGGTAAGCCTATTCCAGCATTGCAGGGAATTGATGATGGTGGAAAGGTTATTTATATGGGGGCCTTTTCAAAGTCTCTTACACCTTCTATAAGAATAAGTTATATGGTACTTCCAAAGCCGTTGATGAAAATTTATAAAAAGAATTTATCCTTTTATGTTTGTCCAGTGCCTACTATTGAGCAAAAAGTTCTACATAACTTTATTCAAGGTGGGTATTTTGAGAGGCACTTAAATAGAATGAGAAATATTTATAAGAAAAAGCGTGAAGTACTTGTTTCTTCTATTACAGAAACCACTGATAAGATTGAAATAATCGGAGCTAATGCAGGTTTACATTTACTCCTCAAGGTAAAAAATGGCATGGCTGAACAAGAACTTATAAGTTCAGCAGAAGATTACGGAATAAAGGTCTATAATTTATCTAGTTATTATATTAATGAAAGCAATAATAAGATAGAGTCAACGGTGTTAATTGGATTTTCAACTTTGACTATTGAGGAAATAAGAGAAGGGGTGAAACTTTTATTAAAAGCTTGGAACTTACGAAACTTATAAAAGAAATGTACTTCTTATAAATAGGTAAAAATTAAAGGGATTTAGAACGTTGAGATTAAATGTTATATTTGGGCAGAATAATAAATATTATAAAAAAGAATAACGAAAATTTTGGTGGTTTTCAGAAAATCTAAGGTTGTGTTACAAGGATTTGAATAACCTGTTATAATTATAGATAAGGATTATCAAGAATACATATTTGTAGTATATCGGAGGGATGGAGATGAAAAAGAAACTTATCAAGCTTTATACAAGGATTATTTTTATAATTATAGGAGCAGCATTAACTTCTGTTGGTCTTGAAATATTTTTAATTCCTAACAGTATTATTGATGGGGGAGTTGTTGGAATTTCCATTATGGCAAGTCATCTAACAAAGCTTCCTTTAGGATTATTTACATTTGTTATTAATATACCTTTTTTTATAATTGGATATAAGCAAATAGGGAAGACTTTTACGCTATCGACTTTGTTTGCGGTAGTATGCTTATCTATAGGTGTAACTTTTCTTCACCCTATTCCAGGTTTAACACAGGACACTCTTTTAGCAACAGTTTTTGGTGGTATAACTGTTGGAGCTGGTGTAGGATTAATCATTAGAAATGGTGGCTCTTTAGATGGAACAGAAATAGTAGCAATAATTTTAGATAAGAGATTAAGCTTTTCTATTGGTGAAATTGTAATGTTTTTTAACTTTTTTATATTATCTAGTGCAGGATTTGTTTTTGGTTGGGATAGAGCTATGTATTCACTTATAGCATATTTTATAGCTTTTAAAGTTATTGATATCATAGTTGAAGGGGTAGATGAGTCCAAGGGTGTAATTATTATTTCTGCAGAGCATAAGGAGATAGCAGACGCTATAATGGCTAGACTTGGTAGAGGAGTAACTAAGCTTGATGGAAAAGGTGGATATAAAGGGATTAAAACAGATGTTTTATATGTAGTTATATCACGTCTAGAAGTTGCTAAGATAAAGGAAATAGTTCACGGTTTTGATGAAAATGCTTTAGTAACTATAGGAAGTGTAGAAGTGTCAGGAAAAAAATATATAAAGAAAGCTATACATTAGAGTTTTTATGCCTTCTATATTGAATATAATCCTAGAAAATGTTACAATAAGCCATTAATTAAAATACTTTTAGGGGAGATTCAGGTTATGGAAATTCAAAAGATGTTTTTATTTATTAGTAGTATTGTTCTTGCATTTTGTGCTTTTATATTAAATGCTAGTCAGGGCAATCAAACAGTTCAAATGGTGTGTTCAGCTTTAATAATATTAAGCTTTGCTGTTATTATAGTTACTTTCTTAAGAATGAAAAAGAAAAAGTAACGTATGAAATGCAGAAAATAATATTGGAAGATATATTCTAATAGATTCTGTAATAAAAGAGGTGGGTGGTAGAATGTATTTTGGAGAAAAAATTAGATTAAGAGCATATGAAAAAGAAGATGCAGAGTTAGCACATAAATATTTTACAACCCCAGAGACTAGGAAAAACATAGATATAGGAATTCCATATCCTATAAGCTTAAGAGAAGAAGAAAAGTGGCTTGAGACCGCGGTAAGAGATGGAGAATGTTATACCTTTGCAATTGAAACCTTAGAAGACTCTAAGTACATAGGTGGTTGTGGAATAAACAATATTGATAGAAAAAATAGTGTTGCTACAGTAGGAATATCTATAGGTGATGAAGAATATAAAGGCAAAGGTTACGGAACTGATGCTATGAAAACTTTAGTTAACTTTATCTTCAATGAAGTAAATGTTAATAAGGTGAAGCTAAATGTATTTTCTTTTAACGAAAGAGCTATAAAAAGTTATGAAAAAGTCGGTTTTAAAAAAGAAGGAGTCCTAAGACAAGAAATCTATAGGTTTGGTAAATACTATGATGTAATTGTCATGGGAATTTTGAAAGAAGAATTTTTAAATAAATAAAAGAAAGGCTGTACTATGATGTGCCAAGCACATCATAGTACAGCCTTTTGTGAGTTTATATAAAATATTTAATTACCGATTATTTGCGTGGATTTTCATTATACTTAGGACAAGTTGATGAGCAAGAACTACATCCACATCCACTTGAACTCGCTTTTTTTGAAAGTGTCTTTTTATAAAGTATATAGGATGCAGCTGCAACTATAACTCCAGTAAATAATAATTCTACCATAAGCAATACCTCCTAATAGGATACTTAAATGTTTTGTAATAAACTAAAAGATAAGTGATCCGATGTTATAAACAATAGCTGCAAATATCCAAGCAACAACAAATTGATAGATAACAGAAATTAGTGCAAACTTACCGCCATATTCTTTTTTCATAGTACCTATAACAGTTACACATGGAGTGTAAAGTAATACAAATACAAGAAATGCATAGGCAGAAACAGAATTGAAAAAGGTATTTAATACTAAATCTAAGTTTCCAAAGATAATTTCTAAAGTACTTACTACTACTTCTTTTGCCATTATACCCGTTAGTAATGCCACAGAACTTTGCCAGTTTCCGAATCCTAATGGTGCAAATATTGGTGCTACAACCTTACCAATTGAAGCAAAAATACTGCTTTCAATATCTTCGCCACCAATATATCCACTGAAATTAAAGTTTGATAAAAACCATACTAGTACTGAAACAGCGAAAATTAATGTTCCAGCTTTCTTTAAGAAGCCTGCACCCTTGTCCCAAGTGTGAAGTAAAAGATTTTTAGGGTCAGGGAATTTGTACTCCGGAAGTTCTAATATAAATGGTTCCTCGTCCTTCTTGAATATGGTACTCTTAAAAATCAGACCCATTATTAAAGCTACAGCTACTCCAAAAATATATAAAGATGAGATTGCTAAAGCTTCTTTGCCCGGAAAGAATATGCCAGCGAATAATACATAGACTGGTAGTCTAGCGTTGCAGGACATAAAAGGAACTATTAAGGCTGCAATTTTTCTGTCTTTTTCACTTTCCAAGGTTCTTGCGGACATTATAGCTGGAACTGAACAACCAAAGCCTAAAATCATTGGAATAAAGGCCTTACCAGATAATCCTATCTTTCTCATAGACCTGTCCATAATTGAGGCTGCTCTAGCCATATAACCACTGTCTTCAAGAATTGATACCATAAAGAATAATACCATGATCAAAGGCATGAAAGTTATAATTGCACCAACACCACCAATGATTCCATCTAGAACAAGAGATTGGAACCACTCAGAGGAAGATGAAAGTAAGTTTCCTACAAATCCTGCAAAGTGCTCGTTAATTGCTACGTCAAACAAATCTTGTAGAGGTGCACCAACCCACGAGAAGGTTGTCTGGAATATTAAGAACAAAAGTCCTATAAAAATAGGATAAGCTAAAAATCTATTAAGAATTATTTTATCTATCTTATCAGTAAGGGATAGTCCAATGTTTTGATCAATTGTAACTAAAGGTGCTAATAATTTTTCAATATAAGTATAGGCTTCTTTTTCTGAATCAAAATGATAGTCATTATCATTAGGCGATTGAAGAAAATTATTATTTTTAATAATTGAAGTTATGATATCTGTATTTTTGTCCTTTGAGGCAACCATAGGTATTACTGTCAAATTAAGCGCTTTTGACAAACCATCAATATCAATTTTCATATGTTTTTTTTCAACTACATCCATCATGTTTAAAACTAGTATAATTGGTATATTAAACTGTTTTAATTGAGTAGTTAAATAAAGATTTCTGTCAAGATTTGAAGCATCAATTATGTTAATTATAACGTCAACCTTATCATTTTCAAGAAAGTTTTTAGAGACTTTTTCCTCATTTGAAAAGGTATCTAAAGCATAGATTCCGGGTAAATCAACAATTTTTATGTCTTTATCTAAAAAACCCTCTTTTCTTTCAACTGTTACACCGGCCCAGTTCCCTACATATTGTTTTGAGCCAGTTAAGTGATTAAAAAGAGTTGTTTTTCCAACGTTGGGGTTACCAACTAGTGCAGCTATTTTCATTAGTAAGCCTCCTTCAGTTTTGCAGCAGCCATGGCAGTTATGTCTTTAATAAAAATATTTTTCGCGTCGCTTTTTCTTAAGGCTAAGTTAAAACCTCTTATGTTAAAAATTAATGGATCGCCAAAGGGTGCTTTGTTTTTTAGTTCGATTTCTGTACCTTCAAGGGCCCCAAGTGCTAGAAGTCTTTTGGCAAGTTTTTCATTCCCAAGTATCTTATCGATTTTTGCTGTTTGACCTATTTTTAAATCTGCTAAACTCATCAACCATCACCTCGTTAATTATAAAAATTTATATTATGTAAAATTAATGATATTCAATTTCAAAAGCAATTGATAACTATTATCAATTAAATAATATCACTTTATATTAGGCATGTCAATGTTTTAATAAGTCTTTATCACAGATAAATTATATAGAATATAATATAGTATCTAATTTTCAGGTGGTGCTAACTTTGAAAATCCATATTAAGGAAGATGAAAAGAAATTTTCATCAGAAATTTGTTTATTATCAAAGGATATTTATGATGATCTAAAACTTACCAAAGGTCAGTTATATACTATTCATTTTGGCCAATTGAGTGAAAAGGTATATATTAATCCGCAAGAATCCACCGAAGAAAATATATATGTACCTATGGAAGTATTTAAAAATTTGTTATTGGATGAGAATCTAAATCTAAATATTTGGAAAGAAAATGATGATATTTATTTAGGACCAGTAGTAGGGATATTTGTTAGTATAGATCACTTTTGGAGTGTGAAAGGAAAAGAACGTCCTTCTAGTGCTATACAATATATTAAAGCAAGCAGCAAGGAAGGGTGTTTTTGTTATTATTTTTCTTTGAAAGACATTGACTGGGTACAAAATAAAATTAAAGGATATTCTTATATAGTATCCTCTAAGAAATGGGGCAATCGATGGTTCCCTATTCCCGATGTTATATATGACCGTCATGGAAATTTTCCAAACAAAGATAGGAAGGCTATGCTGAATGAAATAAGGACAAAACTTAGGAATTATAAAAATATAAAGTTTATAAATAGCCGTAATTCTCTAGGGGGAAAGTGGGAGGAATGTAGACGACTTTCAAAATACCGTGAAATTAAAGATATGATTCCCGAAACTATTGTTTATAAAGAGTTTAATGACGTGGTTCATATGTTAAATAGACATAAATTTATTTTTTTGAAATCAATTTTTGGTTCTTTAGGTACAAGTGTATTATCAATAAAGCAAGAACCAGAAGGCTATAGGATAAACTTTAATGATAGTGGTCTAAAGGAAATAGTGGTTAAAGACATCTTAGAAGTTGAAAAAATCATCAGCGACTTTAAAGGTGGCAGAAAGTTTATAATACAACAGGGAATTAAGCTTTTGAAATATAATGGACGTCATTTTGATTTACGAATGCAAATGCAGAAAGATGATAGTGGATTATGGAAAGCTATCATACATTATGTGAGAGTTGCAAAAGGTAATTTTACTATCACAAACTATGCTTTAGGTGGTGAAGCGGCACTTTATCAGCACATATATCCATCTTTAAATAATGAAGAGGGTAAAGAAACTATTCCAGACAAGGATAAACTTTCAGATGCTGCAATGAAAATAGCTAATTGTATTGATAGAGAATTTGGTCCACAAGGGGAATTAGGAATTGATTTGGGAATTGATATGCATGGTAAAATGTGGTTTATAGAGGTCAACGAAAAACCATCTAAGGATTGGAATTCATCGCTTGTGGATATTTTTCAAAAGAATTGGATTGAAACACTGTTTGAGGAAAATAAAATATCAGGTGATTATCTTAAGATAGATATAGATAGCATCGATGGTATACTTCCCCAAGCTCATTGTATATTTAAATATGCTAAATTTTTAGCTATTAGTATGCCACAAATATCCTAGCATATATTGAGGTGAAAATATGGAAGTCATTATAAAAAAAATATCTTTAAGTGCAAGCTCTAATATCTGTATACTTCCTAAAAATGTTTTTAAAGATTTAAAGCTTTCTACAGAAATACCTTATACAATTCATTTTGGATTTTCAACTACAACAGCTTTAGTGGGGTTTTTAGATAGTGAAAATAGAGGAATATATTTTACTGATGGTATATTTGAACAATTAAACCTTCTACAAGATACGACAGTTAACATATGGAAAACTGACAAAGATATTTTTATAGGTCCTATTGTAGGGTTATTGGCTGGATGTAATTTTATGACTCACGCAGTGGCGATGAAAGAATCAACTTATTTATATACGAAAAACCATATAGAAGCTGGGTTAGCTGAAAATTGTCTCAATTATTTTTTCTGTATTGATGATGTTGATTTCCTAGGAAATAGAATAAAAGGTTTTACATTTATCCCAGAGTTAAATAAATATGATTATTGTTGGTTTCCTCTTCCAGACGTAGTTTATGCTAAAAATATATCTTTTACTAATAAGATAAAAGAATTGATAAAAAGTTTTAAGAAGAATTATAACATTCAATTAATAAATAATTGTAATATGCTTGGAAAATGGGAACTATGTGAAGTGCTCTATAGATATCCGGAAGCTAGGAAATATGTTCCTGAAACAATTGTATATAGGAATTTTGATGATGCACTTTCTATGTTAAATAAACATGGATTTATATTTATAAAAGCTTTTTATGGACAAAAAGGAAAAGAAGTTTTGTCAATAGAAAAGATTAATGACAAATATAAGCTTAATTATTACAACGATAATGCGAAAGAAAATATTTTAGACAATATAGAGGAACTTAAAATATTCGTTACTAAATACGTAGGAAAATCTAAATTTATTGTGCAGCAAGGTATAAGATTGTTGAAATATAAAAATCGTACTATAGATTTACGAATGCTTATGATGAAAGATCAATATGGAAAGTGGGAATCAATATATAAAGTTGTTAGAATGGCAAAAGAAAATTTTAATATTACTACGGCTATAGGCAAAAGAATTACTGTATATGAAAAGATATACGATTATTTGCAAGAAGTATATTCATCTGTAGAAATACCTAGAATAGAGAATCTTGATCAGATAGTTTCAATGTTGGCAAGATATACGGAAAAAGGTTTTGGAAACATGGGAGAAATGGGGATTGATATAGGCATTGATATTGATGGTCAAATATGGATTATTGAAGCTAATTCAGACCCAGTTAAAAATCTCAGTTCAGATGTAGTGGATATAGATGGTGAAAAGCTTGTTGATTTAATTTTGAAATATTATAAAGGTGATATTAAAGATAATAAAATACTACCTCAATTATCAGGTGTATTTAAATATGCTAAGTTCCTTACGAAAGCAAGAGAAAAGTGAGTTGCACAAGAAATTTAAAAAAGGTTAATAAATTTTAGGGGACATTCAAAGTCCCTTTTTATTTTTTGTATTACTAATTATTGATTTAATATAGAGTAAAAGCTTTTAGGTATAAGCTTTTAGAGTTATATGCAAATAGGTTTTCAGTGTTATACATAGATAATCTTTTAGGAGTAGTGTAATTACTATCACCACCACCAAACAGTAGAATATGATATTAATAGGGTACTACAATAGCAGAAAATGTACTAGCAGATATTGAGATATTGAGGTGAAAACATGGAAGTTATTATAAATAAAGTTCATATAAATAATGATATTTATATGGGTCCTGTTATTGGAATATTTACCGGGAGGAACTATATAAATAAGATAATGAATATGGAAAAAGAGTCCTTTTATTATGCAAAAGGACATATAGAAGCTGCTTTAGAAGAAAAGTGCCTTAGTTATTTTTTTTGTACAGATGATATTGATTATGCGGAAGAAAGGATTAAAGGATGTACATTTAATCCTGAACTAAATAGATGTGATTATGCTTGGTTCCCTTTCCCAGAAGTAATATATGTTAAAAAACTTTCGTACAGTAAACAGATAAATGAACATATACAAAGGTTTAAAGAACAGTACAACATACAACTAATAAATGATTGTACAGGGATTAAAAACTTCACACTATATAAAAAACTTAGCAATTATACTGAAATACAAAAATATCTTCCTGAAACAATTGTATATAAGAATTTTGATGATGTGCTTCTTATGTTAAATAAATATGGATTTATATTTATAAAATCTGCTTATAGTAAAAAGGAAAAAGTAATTTTCTCTATAGAGAAGATTAATAACAAATATAAGCTTAACTATTTTGGAGACTCTACCCAAAATATAATTTTAAATAATTTAAGGGAGTTTGAAAATTTTATAACTGAGTATTTATCAAAAAGTAAATTTATTGTGCAGCAGGGGATAAAACTATTAAAATATAAAGATTATACTATAAGTCTGCATCTACTTATGATGAAAAATATATGTGGTAAATGGGAAGCCATATATAGAGTAGTTAAAATGATAAAAGAAGATTTCAATATTACAGATGATGTTGGAAAAAAAATCTCTACTTACGAAAAGATATACTATCAGTTACAAAAAAAATATCAGTCTATAATAATCCCAAGAACAGAAAAAATTAATGACTTATCAGCTATGTTAGCAAGTTATACAGAAATGAGTTTTGGTACTATGGGAGAAATGAACATTGATATAGGAATCGATATAAATGGTCGAATATGGATTATTAAAGCTAATTGTGACCAAGTTGATAATCTTACTCCAGATATCGTTGACATAGATGGTGTCTCTCTTATAAATTTAGTCTTCAAAAATCTCCAAGATGATAAAAGTAATAATAAAATAAAACCTCAAGTATTAGGAATTTATAAATATTCTAAGTTTCTAACTAGAAACAATCATTGCCAAAATGATAATAGCGTTATTAAAGTTATTTATAAAAAATCTGAAAATGATATTTGTTACTTAACTGAAGCTCAAAACCAAGAGTATTGTAATGGTGATAAGAATAAAGATATTACTATTAAATTTGGTTCTATAAGTCTTAAGGTTAAAAAGGTAATTGAAAATAGAGTAGAATTTGATTCAAATATTTTATATTTATCTGAGAACTTAAAATCGCAAATTTTTATCCCAGATAATTCTTTTATACAGGTATTAAATTTAAATAATAATCAGTTGGAATTTGGTCCCTTAGTTGGAACTTATATAAATTCTAAGAAGATTGCAGCATTGAGTGAAGGAAAAACAGATCATGTTTATGAAGAAATCGCTATATCTATCAAGAAGTTAAATGGAGTATGTTGTCTTTTTTCTATAGGAGATATTGATTGGGAAAAGAAACTGGTAAAAGGAATGATAAGAGAAAAGTCAAAGTGGATTCCACGGATTCTTCCATTGCCTATGGTTATATATGACAGGTGTTTTGGTATTATCGGTCGTAGATTTGGTATGGAATTTAGAAAAAAACTAGGCAAAGATTATAAAGTTATTAATTCTATACCTAAACTTGCAAAGTGGGAAACTATATGTGCCTTAGAGAAAAATCCTAGATTAATAGCCGCAATTCCTAAAACAATTCTTTATAAATCTTATGAAGATATAGAAAAAGCATTAAGGACAAGTCCTCGTGTTTACTTAAAACCAGATGCACTTTATAAGGGAAAGGGCATTTTTCGTGTTAGCAAAGAACCCAATGGAATCTATAAGGTAGAACACAGAACAGATACTGAAAATGAAGTTGCTTTTTTATCAAATCTACAGGATATAGATAATATGATTAATCATTATTCTGTTCTAGGTGGAGGATATTTAATCCAGCAAGAAATTAAAAAAGCGTCTTATAGGGGATATCCTTTTGATTTCAGACTTCTGTATCAAAAAGATTGGCAGGGGATTTGGCAGCCTACTGGTATAGCTATTCGAATGGGGGCACCTGGAAGTATAATAACCAGTCCTAGAAGTGGTGGAGCAGTGGCGGAAATTGGTCAGGTGCTGAAAGAAGAATTTAATGAGGATATTACTACAAAAAATGGTCTATATGAAAAGATTGTGACTATAGGTAGGGAGGCTGCTGAAACTATAGATGCGGAATTTGGTGATTGTGTTGAATTAGGTCTTGATATGACTATTGATATAGATAGACAGGTATGGATTATTGAGATAAATGGTAAGCCACTAAAAGTAAGTTTAAAATGGCTAAAGGATAATGCTTTAATGTCCCGTTGTTATACACGTCCTATAGAATACGCTGTATTTCTAACAGGTTTTCAATCTGCTAGTACAGATGTTTGGGAGGCTTAAGATGATTTTAGGTATTTATTTTAATAATTATAACTTTAATCGCTTATCAAAAGGAATATTATCTTGGAAAATGAACTTTCTTGCAGAAGCTGCTTTTAGAGAAGCAGTTCAATTGTTAGTTTTTTCTCCATTAAGCTTAGATTGGCACTCTCAGAATATTAGGGGTTTAACCTTTAATAAAGAAAACAAAAGTTGGGAAAAAATCATATGTACATTTCCAAATGTAATTTATGATCGTGCTACTTTTTTAACTAATGAAAAAGAGGTCGGAAAATTTGTAAGGCAACGACTAAAGGAGGAATATAGGATTCCGTTTATTAATAGCAAAGCTTATTTTAATAAATTGGAGACACATCAGGTTTTGTCGAAGAACTTAGAGGTTACAAATCATTTACCAGAAACCTCAAGATACCAGCATCCTTTTCAGATAGTAGATTTTATTCATAAGTATGGTTCTGTATATATAAAGGCTTCTGGAGGAAGTAGAGGTAGAAATATATATAAGGTACAAGAATTTAGTCATAACTTATATATATTAAGTTATCAGATAAAGGGAAAAAAATTTTCAGATAATCTTAGTGTACAAGAAATTCATAGCTTTCTTGAGGCGAATAAATTTATTGGAAAAAATATTATAATCCAGCAAGGTATAGATATTGCTCAATTAAATGATTGCCCATTTGATATAAGAGTACTTGCTCAAAAAAAAGATATTGATACCTGGGAGGTTGTAGATAAATCTTTACGTATTGCAGCACAAGGAAGTGTAGTAACGAATATAAGTAGTGGGGGAAAAGTAGGGAAGTTTACCGAGGTAATTCCTAGCCTTTTTTCTAACTCACATTTAATAACTAATGATGTAGATAAACTGGTGATTGCTGTATGTAGACAGCTAGAACAAAAGTATGGTAGCTTAGGGGAATTAGGTATAGATATTGCAATAGATAAAGCTGGTAATGTGTGGCTGATAGAGGTAAACGGAAAACCTGCTAAGGTTTGTGTTTATCACTCAGGAGATTTAGCGTTAATAGAAAAAGCTTGTACGAATATAATTAGATATTCCAAAGAATTATTTAAGCTTAGAAAGCTGGCAAAAGACTCATAATCTCATGGATTGCAATATAAAAAATATATAAGTTTTAGAATATATAAAAACAATCAACCTCTTAGTTTTATCAAGACTTAGAGGTTGATTATTTTTTTTATTTATTATCTTTGTACAATTTATCTTCTAATGATTGAGTTGGATAGTTAGGATAATCAAAAATCTTTCCTTCCCAGGTTCTTATTTTCACGTTGTTTTTACCCCGTGAAATGATATATTGAGGCAAAATTGGAGTTTTCCCATTTCCATTTGGCGCATTTATAATGTAAGTTGGTATAGCCATACCAGAAGTATAACCTCTTAAATATTCCATTATTTCAATACCATCATCTATAGAAGTGTTAAAATGTGTGGTACCCATAATTTTTTTTCCATGAAATATATAGTAAGGCTTGATTCTACATTTTAAAAGTTCCTGATTTAGAAGTCTCATTACATATTTATCATTATTTATTCCGTTCAAAAGTACAGTTTGATTGCCTAGCGGTATACCTATATTAGCCAGCTTGTCGCAAGCTTCCTTTGCTTCTCTAGTTATTTCAAGAGGATGATTGAACTGAGTATTAATATATAATGGAGAATATTTCTTTAAGATGCTTAATAAATTGGCAGTGATCCTTTGTGGCAATGTGGCAAGTACTCTAGTTCCAATTCTCACATATTCTAATGTTTTTATTTTAAATAATTCACCAAGAAGCCAATCAATCATCCCATCAGATAACAATAAGGGTTCGCCACCAGTTATGAGAACATCTCTAATTTCACGATTGTTTCTTATATATTCAATAGATTCTTCTAAATCTGATATACTTTGATGTTTATCGACAATTCCAATATTTCTTCGTCGTTGGCAATGTCTACAAAAGGAGGCGCACATGTTAGTAACATTTATTATAAGACGGTCAGGATATCTTCGTGTTATAGTGCCAGCAGGACTAGTATATTCTTCTCCCATAGGGTCTAAGGTACCTTCATCGTTTAACTCAAATAGTGTAGGTACACATTGCAACTTTACTGGGTTTGAATTGCTTTCATCAATTAAAGATGCATAATATGGAGAGATACCCCATCTATATTTTTGTTCTACTTTTTTTATATGTTCTGCTTCCTCTTCACTTAATTTTATTATTTTCGATAGTATTTTTATATCACTTATCCTATTACTTATTTGCCAATGCCAATTATTCCAATCATCTTCTGTAGCGTTGAGTATATCTAGAATCTTTTCTCTTTTCTCTGTAATAAGTTTTTCTTGAATAGTTGATAAACCTCTTGGAATCTTTTCTTTAGCTATCATGTAATCTTCTATTTTACCTTTCAATTCTTTAGATCGTTGAATAGCAATTTCTCTCTTATCCACCTCATCACTCATTTTTATTACCTCCTGGCAAACTTAATTAAAAGGTGTAAGAACTTTAGAAAATATTCATGTTACTATTCATAGTATGCTTATTTTAGAAAAATGGAACTGAAGAGTACAAAAATTGCAATAAGCTTAAAATATATAATTATAAAGTTTTCTTATTGGAATTGGAGGAATAAAAAATATGAAGTTTATATTATTTTTTATTATACATGGATATTTTAGCAATAACATTAGAGAATTTTTATCATTTTTAAAAAACTTATAAAAATTTGTTGACACACTTTTGACCATTTGATAACATATAGAAAAGTTAATAACATTCACTTATCAAGAGTGGCGGAGGGACTGGCCCAAAGATGCCCGGCAACCAATACATTGTGTATAAGGTGCCAAATCCAGCAGCTGAAGAAGCTGAGAGATGAGGATTCAATGCATTTTACACCCGAGAATCCTCGGGTGTTTATTTTTTCTATCGATAGTAAAAAATACATCAGTTAGGGGGAGGACACTTGATAAAAATTAAAAATCTAGAAAAGCGCTTTTCTAATGAACCTATACTAAAATCTATAGATCTTGAGATAAAAAAAGGTGAAATATTTGGATTAGTTGGGCATAGTGGTGCTGGTAAATCAACACTTTTAAGATGTCTGAATGGATTAGAAACCTATGACAAAGGAAGTATCGAAGTTATGGGGAAAGAAGTTAAAAGTTTAAAAAGTGGACAACTAAGATTATTTAGAAAAGACTTAGGTATGATCTTTCAACACTTTAGTCTTTTAGAAAGAAAAAACGTATATGAGAATATAGCACTTCCTTTAGAGGTTTGGGGCTATGATAAAAAAGAAACTAAAAAAAGAGTGGAAAAGCTTTTAAAGATAGTTCACTTAGAGGATAAAATTTATGCTAAACCAAGAGAATTAAGTGGTGGACAAAAACAAAGGGTAGCAATTGCAAGAGCTTTAGCATTAGAGCCTAAAATCTTATTATCTGATGAGGCCACTTCCGCATTAGACCCAAACACTACAAAATCTATTCTTTCATTGTTAAGAGAGATTAATGAAAATTTAGGGATTACTATAGTTATCGTAACTCATCAAATGGAGGTAGTTAGAGAGGTTTGTCATAGAGTAGCTGTTTTAGATAAAGGTGCAGTAGTTGTTTCTGGTGATGTAGAGGATATTTTCTTAAAGCAACCTAAAGCTTTGAAAAAGCTTATTTCAGAGGAAGAGCTTATTCCTGATACCGGGAAAAATATAAAAATATATTTCCCTAAGGAAAATTCAGAGACAACTTTGATTACTTCAATGGCAAGAGAACTTGACATAGATTTTTCAATTGTATGGGGAAGACTTGAAAGATTTAGAGATGATGTTTTAGGAAGTCTTGTTATCAATATAAAAGACGTTGAGTTTGAAAGAGTTTCTAAATATTTAGATAGTAAAAACATTGGCTGGGAGGTTGTTTAAAGATGAACAATTTTATCAAAGCATGGGATACGTATCTCCTAGAAGGAATAATTGATACTATATATATGGTTGGATGGTCTACTGTTTTTGCTGTATTAATAGGATTTATTTTAGCTATTATTTTAGTTATAACTGATAAAGAGGGGTTAAGACCAAATAAAATAATATATAGACTTTTGGATATTACTATTAATGTATTTAGATCTTTTCCTTTTATCATATTGATTGTTGCTGTTATTCCAGTTACAAGATTTATAGTAGGAAAGGCAATAGGTAATACTGCGGCTATTGTTCCACTTACCATTGGAGCTGCTCCATTTGTAGCAAGAATAATTGAAAGTTCTTTAAAAGAAGTGGATAAGGGGATAATTGAAGCTGCAAAATCTTTTGGCGCAAGCAATTTTCAAATAATTTTTAGAGTCATGATAAAGGAAGCAGTTCCATCTATTGTTAGAGGAATCACTCTTTCTATAATTTCACTTATTGGTTATGCTGCAATGGCAGGAGCAATAGGCGCAAAAGGTCTTGGGTATGTAGCTATTCAAATAGGTTATTCTAGATTTGATAATGCATTAATTTTTTATACAGTCGTAATATTGATTTTATTAGTACAAGGTATTCAGATAATTGGAGATTTACTTTATAAGAAATTGAAATAGTGATTTGATATTAGGAGGAATTGATTATGAAAAAATGGAAAACTTTATTAACAGCAGGATTATTAGCAGTATCACTTACAGCTTGTGGTACAGGAACTTCAAAGGGAGAAAAAGCTACTGAAAATAAAAATGATAAAACTATAACTGTAGGAGCGTCAGCTAATCCACATGCACTAATTTTAGAAAAGGTTAAACCTATATTGGAAAAAGAAGGATATACTTTAGAGATTCAAATATTTGATGACTATGTGCTTCCAAATACAGCTTTAGATGGTGGAGAATTAGATGCTAACTTCTTTCAACACGAACCGTATTTAAATGACTTTAATAAGAAAAAAGGTACAGATTTAGTAGCAGTTCAAAAGGTCCACATTGAACCATTAGGAATATATTCGAAAAATCTAAAAGATCTAAAAGATCTAAAAGAAGGTGTGGAGATTACAATTCCATTAGATTCTTCTAATGGTTCTAGGGCTTTAAAACTTCTAGCTAAAGCTGGGTTATTTGAAGTTCCAGATAAAGAGACTGTATCAGTTGCGGACATAACAAAGAATACAAAGAATTTCAAGATAAGTGAAGTAGAAGCTAAGCAACTTTCAAAAACTCTTCCTGACGTTGCTTTATCAGTTATTAATTCGAACTATGCACTAGAAGCAGGCTTAAACCCAGTTAAGGATTCTTTATTTATAGAAAATTCTGATTCACCATATGCTAATATTATAGTAGTTAAAAAAGGTCATGAAAATGATGAAAAAATTAAAGCTCTTAACAAAGCAATTACTTCAGAAGAAATAAAGAAATATATTAATGATGAATTTAAAGGGGCTGTTGTGCCAGCTTTCTAAGTAGAGTGTATTTATAAGAAGAGGGTGTCTCAAATGGTGAGATGCCTTCTTCTTTTAAAATCGAATAATTGACTTTGAATGCTGTAACAGCTGTGATAATTATGCATATACTGAATTGTGTGATATAATATCTTGTGCTACTACAAAAAGGAAGTAGAAAAGAGTGATATTTTGATTATTAGAGAAAATAGAATAAAACTTGATAATGTAGATGCTAAATATGCTTTAAATTATGAAGGAAATAATAAAATTTTTAGAGATGCGTTATATTTTGATTTAGAACATTGCGTATATAAAGTTCCAATATGCGTTGGAGTATTTGGTTGTTGCTACTACGATGAAAAGAATAATGATGTTGTAATTACTCAATACATGATAGAAGGCAAGAGTGATGTTAAAGAGATATTAGTGATGGCAAAAGAGTATTTCTTAAAAATGTATAATAAATATAATAAACGCTATATTGTAACATTCTCCGGAAATAACGATTTTAGTGTTATCAATGCACTGTTATTAAAATATAAAGTTAATATAAATATTAGAGAATTGTTTAAGGAAGTAGACCTTCAAATAGAGTTTAAAAAGGCTACAGATACATGCATAGGACTTAAAAATTTAGAGAATCTTTTTGGAATTCATAGAGAAGGTGAGGTTATAAGTGGTACTAACCTTGCTAAGACTTTTAGTAAGATAGTAAAAGATCCTTTCTATTATTCTAGAATGCCGGCTGAAAAGAAGGAGAAAATTTTAATATATAATGAACAAGATGTAGCAAACTTAGTAAAGATAAATTTACTTTGGAATAAAATTATGCCAAACTGTATTCAAAAGATTAAAGCAGAAAAACTTGATATGGAACAAAAAAGAAAGAATGAAGAAAAATCTAAGGCAAATTCAGAATGAAAATCCTACTTAACTGATTAAGTAGGATTTTTTTGACAAAAATATTAACTTCAAAATAGTAGATCTTGCAAGGGTGATATACAGTTTTATAGAAAATTGATTGAAATTTAAGAATTATCAATAAACTAATATAGATAAAAAATATTTACTATTGCATCTGTCAATAGAATTTTTTTTAACAAAATGTGAAAAAACGCCAATATATAACGTTTACATTTGACAAATTCATTATGGGGTGCTATTATAATAATATAAATAAAAACTTTAAAAGTGGTTTTAAAATGCCTTTTAAGACGAAAATGAAATTTCATAATAGTGTTTTAATAATAATATAAACTTTTGATTTAATTTTAAAAAGGAGTAATTATTACTATAAAACATGGGGTGATTATAATGAATCTATTAGTAGGATTAATAGTATTGTCACTTGTCTATTTTGTTTTTTCAATGCATGTTCATTTTGTAGAAACTTTAAGAATACAGAAATACGGAAGAGGGGTATTTACAATCAGCTCCAATAAATATCGTAAGAGTTTAAAAGGCAAAAAGGAGTTTACAATGATTGCTTCTCCGGTTAAGAGTGGAGAATCTATATATCTTCCATTAAAAACTGTGGCCAAGCTCGTGGGAGCCCGTGTTACTTCTAAAGATGATGTTAACAAGCTAAAGATAAGATATTATGGTAAAATCATCTATGTAACAAATGAAAATACTGTTGCTGTGCGAGATACAGCATATAGAGATATGAAAAGTATAAAGGATGCAAAAGTAAGCAATGATGAAGTGTTGCTTCCAATTGAAACATTGAGAAGAATGTTTGGAGTTAAAATAGATATAGAAAATAATAATATAATTTTACGTTAGCACAAGATATTCTTGTGTAATTTTTTTTATTATACATATATTTATTTTCTTTGGTTAATATAAATCTGATATAAAAAACATATATGCTTTTATAGATAAAGAATACAAGCATAAAAAGGAGATTGTTGATATGCCGAAGATGAATAAAGCGAAAGAAAAAAAGCAAGAAAGTAAGAATTTTAAGAAAAAACATATAAATCACGATCCTAATGCAGAAAGTGCTCGTGCGGCTTTTGGAGAACCAAAGGCCCATGATGCAGATAGATTAGATTTTAAATTATAAAAATAAATGGTTATAAAGTCCTTCCTCTAGTAATAGATTTAACTATGAATATAGAGGAGGGATTTTATGTTTTTTTCACAGGGCTTATCCGGTATATTTATCTGCTCAGTTATTGTGATATTGATGGTCTTAAATATAATGTATGCTTTAAAGATTAAGGAGTTTTACAAAGAGTTAATAACTGATTTGAAAAATAAAAGAGAAAATAGTGCAAATAAGTTTTCATCAAAACTTCTCGAGTCTACATATAACTCTTTTAAAGGTGCTGTTTCAAAAGGTGTAACAAATGTTAATACTCAAGTTATAATACAAGAAAATATCCCAAGACAATATATAACTGTGGAAAGGCTTCTAGAATATGTACAATCCTTAGTAATAATCCTTGGTCTTTTTGGGACATTTATTGGACTTGCATTAGCAATAGGTAGTATTAAGGATGTTTTATTGCAGCTTCAAGGTGTTGATGCTTCAATAGGAGAGTTCTTGTCAAAGCTATCAACCCCACTTTCTTCTATGGCTACAGCTTTTTATACAAGTATTTTTGGTATAGCTAGCTCTATTGTCATAAAAATAGTTGGCATTTATACTTATAAAGAAGTTAAAGAACAATATTTAGACGAAATGGAAAGTTACTTAGATAATGTTGTGATGGCAGAACATTCTATTGATTATGTAAGAGTACTTGTTAGCCTAGTAAAGAATCTTGAAAGAAATTCAAAGAATCTCTGTGATGGAATTAAAAATGCTTTTGAAAAAAGTTTTGAGGGTTTTGCAGAAAAAGCAATACCACTAGCAGTTGAACTAACTAAATCTGCTCAGGCTATTGAAAAGACAAGTAAGGTGCAAGAGGGTGTAATTACTAACTTTAATAATGCCATAAATAGTTTGAATAGGCCGATTTTAAGTTTTAAAAATAGTGTAGATAAGTTTGAAGGATATTATGAAGGGGTTAGCACAGAAATAGCAGCCTTAGATAAGGTAGTCAATAATTTAGCACTTCAATTTAAGGTTAATTCTGATGCTCTTAAGGATAATAAGGACGCAATAGTAGAAGTAAACAAAGAATTATCACAAATGTTTAGAAGTAATATAGAGGCTATAGAAGAGCAAAAACTCTTTATAGAGAAGATGGCTAAAAATATGGATAAGTCTTATAAGCAGTTTGAACTAACTATTGGAAGTACTAGAGCAGAATCGGAGTTTGCAACTACAAAGGATAAAATCAATGGTTTCTTTAACAAGAAAAGATAGGGAGGCTAATTATGAAATTTAGATCTCGGAGATTTTTATCTACTAGTCATGAAGAAAATTTTTGGCCTTCCTTTGTAGATGTTATGACAACCGTTGCAATAGTATTTTTTTTTATGATGCTTATTTTTACTTATTCTGTGTATGGAAAATATAGGAATGTACAAGTAACTTATGATAAATTAGATGATATTGCGAAGCAAAGGGCTGAACTATATGAAAGACTCGAGAATGATTTAAAGCCCAAGCTTGGCGATGACATAATTTTTGATAAAGAAAATGGGAGATTGGAAATAAAAACAGAAGTGCTGTTTCAAGTAGATAAATATGAACTTACTGGTGAAGGAGTTAAGATAGCTAAAGAAGTTTCAGAAGCGTTTTATACCCTTTTTAGTAATCCAGTATATAGAGATAAGATTAAGTATGTAGAGGTAAAAGGACATACAGATAATACATTTTTAGCTGATTATAATAGATTTTTATCAACAAATAGAGCTGCTAGTTTTGTTAATGCTATGGTTCCTAATGGCTCAAAATATGAAGAGTATGCAGCTTATTTTAAGTCCTCTGGTATGTCTAAGTTTGAGCCTAAAGTAGGCTCTGTTGATGGGCAATCAATGGTAGAACAAGATCAGAATAGAAGAATAGAGATAAATATTGAATTAAATGATAAGGATATAGAAGAAGCTATAAAAACTTTACTAGGAGAAGGATAACATATATACTATGGGTAGATAAGAAAGGGGTGTACTTATGATTAAGGCAATATTATTCGATTTAGATGGGACAATCTTAGATACAAATGATCTGATTTTAAATAGTTTTAAACATTCTTTTAAGACTCACTTAGACCTAGAGTTGCCAAGAGAAGAAATAGTAAAATTTTTTGGAGAGCCATTGCAATATTCTTTAGCAAAATATGGTGAGGATAAGTTAGAGAATTTAATTTCTACATATAGAAGCTATAATGAAGAAAATCATGATAGTAATGTTACTTTATTTAAAGGTGTTAAAGAAGGACTTAAGGTTTTAAAAGATAAGAACTTTAAGCTTGCAATTGTAACTTCAAAAAGAGAGAGTATGACTAGACGAGGCCTTGATCTTTTCGGATTAACAGAGTGTTTCGATGTTATAATCACTCCAGAAGCTACTAAAGAACATAAACCAAATGGGGAGCCAGTTTTAAAAGCTTGTGAAGTTTTAGGAATAAAACCAGAGGAAGCTATAATGGTAGGAGATTCTCATAATGATATTTTATGTGGAAAAAATGCCGGTGCTAAAACTGGACTTGTAAAATATACTGCTCTTGATCAATCAGAACTACTAAAGTTGTATCCTGATTATTTAGTTGACAGTATAGAAGAATTTGCTTTCGTAAATGATAAATAATTTTACAAGAATATAATTGAAACTTATATATTCTTAGAATTAAAATCTTATTTTAGCGAAAACTAAGGCTATAGAAATTTAAGGAGGTTTTAATTCTATGAAAAAGAAACAGCAGAATAATATAAAAAATAAGTGCGATACAAATAATCAATGGACTGGGGTAGATAAGGAATCTTGTGATTTTACCGGTAAGAAAAATAAAACAGATGTAGATAATCAATGGACATCTACAATCAAAAATAGTCATGAATAGCTAATATAGAGAAGAGTCTAATCGATATATGGTTTTAAGAAAAAGGTATAGTCTTTAAAAAGGACTATATCTTTTTTATTTATTAATATAACAATTAATGATATTGATGGATTTATATTTAAAAAGGCTATATCTTTGTTTATGAGGAAAAAATAGTTGTATACTTCAGTATAAATGGTTAAAATAAGGTTAGCATTTTCATCAATATATATTTGGAGGAGATGGAAAGATGACGAATAATAAAAATAGTATAAAGATTGGTTCACCTAAAATACCAAAGAAACTTGCAGAAGTTAATAATATCAAAGATTTATTAGAAGATGAATATAAGGTTAGTGAAGCTATTGTAGAAGATAGTAGTGTTGAAGAAGTTTCTTTAAAAGATATTGTTTTTGATGCTGTTATATTTAAAAATGTAGTGTTTGAAAATGTTGATTTTAGAAGAATAGACATTACGGATGTAATTTTTGAAAACTGCGACTTGTCCAATAATGATTTCAGTGGGGCAGTATTACATAGAGTAAGTTTTAAAAATTGTAAGCTTGTAGGTTCTAATCTTAGTGAGGGAACCTTTAGAAATGTTTCTTTTAATGATAGCAATTGTCAGTATATTTCTTTTAGTTTTTCGGATTTGAAAGAGGTAATATTTGATAATTGCAATCTAAAAGGCTCAGAATTAGGAAGCTGCAAATTTTCCAAGGTATATATCGAAGATTGCTATCTTGTAGAAGCTAATTTGTCTCAAACAAAGCTTAAGGGTATAGATCTAACCAGTTGCGATATATCGAAAATCATTGTAGGAATAGAAGATTTATTAGGCTTAATTGTTACTCCAATGCAAGCTTTATCGTTGACATCGTTGCTTGGAATAGTAATAAAGTAACTTGTTATACGCAAGTAAACGATGGTAAGGTTCTAAAAAAGCCGAAAATTGTTAAGAAGTTCGTAAAAAAAACGATATATCTATTGCAAGAATATTTCTTACATTTGGAGGCAAAAGATGAATTGGTTTAAAAATTTAAAGATAAGAACGAAATTTTTTATATGTTTTGCAGCTATGGTCATCCTTATTTTTATTTCTTCATCATTCTCTTATTTTAGTTCTAAAACTATCCAAGAAAATTTAGTTGGTCTATATGATGAAGAAATTGCAGGTATTTTATATAAATCTGATATAGAAAAGAATTTACTTTTGATAAATACGATCAATAGTGGCTTAATTGATGAAAGTAAAAAATCACAAAGTGAAACATTAAAAAGAGCAGTAGACATTTATATTGAAGAAAATGATGAAAGTTTGGAAAAACTAAAAGAGACTCTTGAGGATTCAGAAGAAGTGGAAAATTTCGGAAATTTTAAGAAGCAAATAGAAGAAATTAATGAGAAAACTATGATACTGAGTCAGTTCGTTGAAAAAGGTGATTACAAAGGTGCAAAAGAACATAATGCAGCTTTAGAAATGACTATGCAAAAGCTTTTTTTAGCTATAGATAACGACATTCTTGACGATAAGGAAGAAGCAGAAGAATATTATCAAGATTCTAACGAGGTATACAGATTTACAAGCACTGTAAGTGCTATAATCTTAACTATTGCAGTTGTTGTAGCATCAATTCTTGGATATATTGTAGCAAGAATAATTGGGAGACAAGTAAGAGGTATTTCTAAATTTGCACAAGCTTTAGGAAAAGGTGATTTAACTTACAGTTTCGAAGCTACTACAAAGGACGAGCTTGGTATAGCAGCTTCTGAATTAAGTAAGGCAGCGGAAAATATGAAGGAACTAATACAAAAAGTAATTGCAAGTGCATCAAGTATAAGCATTGGTAGTGAAAAATTATCTGAAATTTCAGAGACCACATCTATTCAGATTACAAATGTGAGTCAAGCTACTCACCAAATAACGTTAGGGATAGATGAATTAAGTTCAAATATTCAAAATGTAAATTTCTCTGTAAATGAATTATCTTCTGAGTCTGAACTTTTAGCAAAACAATCTAATGAAGGTAAATTAATTGCTAAAGACATAAAAGTACGTGCTGCAGAAATAAACACTAGGGGAATTAATTCAGCTAATGAAGCAAAAGAATTATATAGACAAAAACACGTTAGCATCAGTAATGCGCTTAAAGATGCAGAAGTAATTAAAGAGATAAAATTAATTACAGACAGTATAAAAAGTATAACCGAACAGACGAACCTACTTTCTTTGAATGCATCTATAGAAGCAGCTAGGGCTGGGGAAGCTGGTAAAGGTTTTGCGGTTGTAGCAGATGAAGTGAGGAAACTTGCTGAACAATCTTCAATAGCTGTTGATAATATTAAAACGGTTATAGACAGTGTTCAATATGCTTTTGACAATTTAGCAGATAATACTAGAGATATGTTAGACTTCATCGAGAATAAGGTAAATCCAGATTATGATGTACTTTTAGATATATCAGAGAACTATGAAAAAGATGCAAATTATATTAATGATGATTATGAAGCTACAGCTAATACTTCTGACAGCATCAATGTAACTTTATCTAATATTAGTTCTTCAGTTGGTAGTGTTACAGCTGTAGCTGAGGAAACTACAGCAAGTTCTCAAGAAATAAGTAGTACGATAAGAGAAACCTCAAAAGCCATAGAAATTATTGCGAAATCTGCTCATGAACAAGCACAACTAGCAGAAGGGTTGAATAAGCAAATTCATCAATTTAAAATCGAGTAATAAACTTTTTGAGGGGAAATTTCAAAATACAAGAAAAAGAACTATGAAGTGATAAAAAATTATAAGGTGTAGAGAAAGTTTTGTAAAATAATTTTCTCTACACTCTTTCATTTGTAGAACAATAGAATTAAAATAAGAAAGAGACATATATTTATTGAAAAAATTTTAAAAATATTCGGATATATTAGAAATATACTTAAGAAAAATAGGAAATAATTCATTTGTAGGAAAACTACAAAAAATCGTACAATATGAAAAAGATTACACAACAAAGAAGATATAAAATTTGTGAATATTTACTAAAAACAAAAATATATCGAGTTTTATTAAAAAAAATATATTTTTCGCGAATATTTGCAATTAATTTCATTAAAATATTGATAATTTTTAATGAAAATGATATTATTAATTCACCATAATTATTTGTTTCGAATAATTAACAAAGGGGGCAATTGAAATGAAGTATACACAAGAAGCTCAAGGAATGTATGATCCTAGGTTTGAAAAAGATGCTTGTGGAATTGGAGCGATAGCGCATATAAAAGGTATAAAATCCCATAATGTTGTAGAAAATTCACTTTCTATGTTAGCAAAAATGGAGCATAGAGGTGGAGCTGGTGCTGATGAAAAAGTTGGAGATGGTGCTGGTTTACTAATCCAAATACCACATAAATTATTTAAAAAAGTTTGTGAGTTTTCTCTTCCAGAAGCTACAGAATATGCAGTAGCTATGTGCTTCTTCCCTAAGGAGTCAGATAAAAGAGAAGTTGAAAAGAAAAACTTTGTGTCAATGTTAGAAGAAAAAGGTCTAAAAGTGATAGGTTGTAGACAAGTACCTATTGATGCTTCAGATATTGGTGAAGCAGCTAAAGTAGTTATGCCATATATGGAACAAATATTTATTGAAAAGCCAAAGACAATAGAAAGTCAGCTGGAATTTGAAAAGCTATTATATAGAGCAAGAAGAAAGTTTGAAAAAGCATCAGAAGATTCTTATATCGTAAGTCTTTCTTCAAAGACAATAGTTTATAAGGGTATGCTTAGTGCAACTCAAATGGAAACTTTTTATTTAGATTTACTTGATGAGGATTGCGAAAGTGCCATAGCTATGGTACATTCAAGATTTAGTACAAATACATTCCCAAGCTGGGAAAAGGCTCATCCAAACAGATACATGATTCACAATGGAGAAATTAACACAATAAGAGGAAATGTTAACTGGGTTAAAGCAAGAGAAGCTGCTTTAAAATCTGAAGTTTTTGGAGAACAATTACAAGAAATACTTCCTGTAGTTGGAAAACAAGATTCAGACTCTGCTATGCTTGATAATACAGTAGAATTTCTATATATGAATGGAAGAACACTTCCACAAATAATGATGATGCTTGTTCCAGAACCATGGAGCAAGAATACGCAAATGCCTAAAAATAAGAGGGACTTCTACGAATATTATTCAACAATGATGGAACCATGGGATGGACCAGCAGCATTAGCCTTTACTGATGGAGAAATTTTAGGCGCAACTTTAGATAGAAACGGATTAAGACCATCAAGATTTTATGTTACAAATGATGATTTTATGATTTTATCCTCTGAAGTTGGTGTTCTTGATATAGATGAAGCAACTGTTGTTAAAAAAGGTAGATTAACTCCTGGTAGAATGCTTCTAGTAGATACAAAACAAGGTACAATAATCGATGATACAAAATTAAAGGAAACATATTCTAATATGCATCCATATGGAGATTGGGTATCGGAAAACTTAATAAAGCTTGATAATGTAGACGCAACTGTTGATACTGAAGTTAAATTATCAGTTGAAGAAAGAACTAGACTTCAAAAAGCTTTTGGCTTCACTTTCGAAGATGTAATGAGTACCATAAAGCCTATGTGTGATAGTGGACAAGAACCTTTATCAGCAATGGGTATAGATTCTCCACTTGCAGTTTTAAGTGAAAAACCACAACCATTATTTAACTACTTTAAGCAAATGTTTGCCCAAGTTACAAATCCACCAATAGATGCTATAAGAGAAGAAATAGTTACTTCAGTAAGAACTTATCTTGGAGCTGAAGGTAATCTTTTATCAGATGTTGAAGCTAACTGTAGAAGAATTAAGCTTTCTTCGCCAATAGTTATAAAAGAGGAAATGGATAAAATTCTTTCTTTAGAAGAGGCTGGATTTAAATCAGAAGTTATTTCTATAGTTTTTGATAAGACTTCAGAAACATTAGAAGAAGCTCTTGAAAGAGTGTTTGAAAAGGCAGAAGCTGCTTTAAAAGATGGAAAGAGCCTACTGGTTCTATCAGATAGAGTTACTAATGAAAAATTAGTTCCTATTCCATCACTTTTAGCTGTTGCAGCTGTTCATCATCACTTTATAAGATTAGGAAATAGAACAGAAATAAGTATTGTTCTTGAGTCTGGAGAGCCAAGAGAAGTTCATCATTTTGCAACTTTAATAGGCTATGGAGTTAATGCTATTTATCCATATTTAGCTTATGAAAGCATAAAAGGTCTTTGTGAAGATGGACTTATAACGCTTGATTATGCTAAGGCAGTATATAACTATAGAAAAGCAAGTGTTAAAGGAATAGTAAAAGTTCTATCAAAGATGGGTATTTCAACAATCCAATCTTACAATGGAGCACAGATATTCCAAGCTATAGGTATAGCATCAGAGACTATTAATAAATACTTCACAGGAACTTCTTCACCAATCAACGGTATCGGTATTAAAGAAATCGAAAAAGAAGCTGTTCTAAGACACATTCAAGGTTTTGATAAGAGAAATCCTGATTTAACTTTAGAATCAGATGGTGAATATAGATACAGAAGCAATAAAGAAGAGCATTTATATAATCCTCTTACAATTCATAAATTACAAAATTCTTGTAGAAATGGAAGTTATGAAGAGTTCAAAGAGTTCTCAAGCTTAATAAATAAAGAAGACAGATTGATGAGTTTAAGAAACTTATTAGACTTTGACTTCGTAGAAAATCCAATTCCACTTGATGAAGTTGAATCAGTTGAAAGCATAGTAAAGAGATTTAAAACTGGAGCTATGTCATTTGGTTCAATCAGCAGAGAAGCGCATCAATGTTTAGCTATTGCTATGAACAAAATTGGTGCAAAATCAAACACTGGTGAAGGTGGAGAAGAAAGAGATAGATTTAGTGATTCAAGAAGATCTGCTATTAAGCAAGTTGCTTCAGGTAGATTTGGTGTTACGTCAGAATATCTTGTAAATTCAGATGAAATCCAAATCAAAATTGCACAAGGAGCTAAACCAGGTGAAGGTGGTCAATTGCCTGCTAATAAAGTATACCCATGGGTTGCTAAAGCTAGAAATTCAACACCTTTTGTTGGTCTAATATCACCACCACCACACCATGATATATATTCAATCGAAGACTTAGCTCAACTTATTTATGACCTTAAGAATGCTAATCCAGATGCTAAGATCAATGTTAAGTTAGTTTCTGAAGCAGGGGTTGGAACTATCGCTGCTGGTGTTGCTAAAGGCGGAGCTGAAGTTATATTAATAAGTGGATATGATGGTGGTACAGGAGCATCTCCTAAGAACTCAATTAAGCATGCTGGACTTCCTTGGGAACTAGGGCTTGCAGAAACTCATCAAACCCTTGTATTAAATGGATTAAGAAATAGATTAAAGATAGAAACAGACGGTAAGCTTTTAACAGGAAGAGATATAGCTATAGCAGCTATGCTTGGAGCTGAGGAGTTTGGATTTGCAACTGGTCCTCTAGTTGTAATGGGTTGCGTAATGATGAGAGTATGTAACTTAGATACATGTCCAGTTGGTATAGCAACTCAAAATGAAGAGTTAAGAAAGAGATTTACTGGAGATCCAGAACATGTAGTTAACTACATGATGTTTATGGCTAGAGAGTTAAGAGAATATATGGCTAAATTAGGCTTCAGAACTGTTGAGGAAATGGTTGGAAGAACTGATAAGCTTAAGAAGAAGAATCTTGATGGATGGAAAACAAAGAATATAGATCTTTCAAAGATCCTTCATAAGCCAGAATCATCTCTTCATATGGAAGATACTACTGTAAATCCTTTAAGAGGAAAAATAGATGAAACTATAGATGCTAAGACTATAATTCCTGCTTGTGAAAAAGCTATTGAGAACAAGGAAAAGGTTACAATTACAGTAAATACAATTAATACAGATAGAACTCTTGGAACTCTTCTTGGAAGCAAAATTTCTAAGAAATACGGAGAAGAAGGACTTCCAGAAGATACAATCACCATCAATGTCAATGGTACTGGCGGACAAAGCTTTGGAGCATTTGTACCAAGGGGTGTTACTTTAAGCTTAGTAGGAGACTCAAACGACTATGTTGGTAAGGGGCTATCAGGCGGTAAGATAATAATAAGAGAAGGAGAAAAATCTACTCTTAACCCAAGAGAAAATATCATAATCGGTAACGTAGCATTATACGGAGCAACTGCTGGTAAGGTATTTATAAAGGGTATTGCAGGAGAAAGATTTGCTGTTAGAAACTCAGGAGTTGAAGCGGTAGTTGAAGGTGTTGGCGACCACGGTTGTGAATACATGACAGGCGGAAAAGTCGTGGTTTTAGGAACTATCGGAAGAAACTTTGGTGCTGGTATGTCAGGTGGTATCGCGTACATTCTTGACGAAGAAAATAGCTTTAAGGAAAAAATCAACGAAGAAATGGTTTTTATCGAGACTGTTGAAGCTGAAGATGAAGCTGGATTATTAGGGCTTATAAAAGAACACTATGAAAATACTAATTCTGAAATTGCAAAGGCTATATCTCTAAACTTTGATAGCTATAAAGGTAAGTTTATAAAGATCATGCCAAAAGAATACAAAAAAGCTTTGAAAGAGAGGGGAATATAGAATGGGAAAAGCAACAGGATTTCTAGAATACAAACGTATTACAGGTACTAAGTTAAAACCAAGTATAAGAATAAAAAATTATAAAGAATTTACAACTCCTCTTTCAAAAGAAGATCAACAAATCCAAGCAAGTAGATGTATGGATTGCGGGGTTCCATTCTGCCAATATGGGGGAATGATGGCAAACGCTGCTTCAGGATGTCCGGTAAATAATCTTATTCCTGAGTGGAATGATTTAATATACAAAGGTATGTGGAAAACAGCTGTAGACAGATTGCTTAAGACAAATAATTTTCCAGAATTCACAGGCAGGGTTTGCCCTGCCCCTTGTGAAGGCGCATGTACAGATGGACTTCATGGAGAGCCAGTAACTATTAAAGAAAATGAATTATCTATAATAGAAAATGCTTTTGCTGAAGGATATATAAAACCAAACCCACCAAAAGAAAGAACTGGAAAAAGGGTTGCCGTTATAGGCGCAGGTCCTGCAGGTCTTGCTTGTGGAGATATGTTAAACAGAAAAGGTCACGATGTTACAATTATTGAAAGAGCTGATAGACCAGGCGGATTATTAATGTATGGAATTCCAAACATGAAGCTTGATAAGCAAATCGTAGCAAGAAGAGTTGAATTTTTAGAAGCTGAGGGTGTTAAATTCTCATTAAATCATGATATAACTAAAACTGAAGATATAGATAAATTCATGTCTGAATATGATGCTGTAGTTTTAGCTTGTGGTGCTACAAAACCAAGAGATTTAATTGTTGAAGGAAGAGATCTTAAAGGTATTCATTTTGCAGTGGATTTCCTAAAAGCTACAACTAAAAGCTTATTAGATAGTGAACTTGCTGATAATAACTATATATCTGCAAAGGATCTTAATGTAGTAGTTATCGGTGGTGGTGATACAGGAACAGACTGTATTGCAACGTCATTAAGACATGGAGCTAAATCATTGGTTCAACTGGAAATAATGGGTAAGGCACCAGAGAAAAGAGCTGAAAACAATCCTTGGCCTCAATATCCAAAAGTTTTAAAAACTGACTATGGCCAAGATGAATTCATCGATGCTTATGGAAAAGATCCAAGAGAGTATTGTACATCTGTTAAGAAGTTTATTGGTGATGAAAATGGCAACGTAAAAGAAGCTCTTATTGTTAAAGTAGAGTGGGTAAAAAATGAAAACGGAGCTGTAATTCCAAAGGAAATCCCAGGAAGTGAACAAGTCATTAAAGCTGATTTAGTTCTTCTTGCTATGGGCTTTGTTGGGGCAGAAGAAAGCCTTATTGAAAAGTTCAATGTAGAAAAGGATAACCGTGGAAATGTAAAAGCTGAATATATGGATTTTGCAACTAGCGTTCCAAAAGTTTATAGCTGTGGTGACGTTAGAAGAGGCCAAAGCCTTGTTGTTTGGGCTATTAAAGAAGGCCGCGAATGTGCAGAAAAAGTAGATTTAGATATTATGGGAGCCATGATTTAATCATGGCCCTTTTCCTATTGTCTAAAAGAAATTTGTCGATATAAAGAAAAATGTAAAAGTATGATAAAAGTTGTATTAAAATTTTTATTCCAATAAAATTTTAATTTAATTTTAAATTTCATGGTGAATTATAAATAAAATTATGCTATAATCTGTTTTGTAGGGGTAAGCACATAGAAAGGAGGAACTTTGAAAACAAACAAAAAATACAAAGTATTATTGTTTTGTGTATTAATGGTACTATTCACCTTTGGTTATACCTTTAAGACAAGTGCACTAGTTTCACTTCCTGGGAGAATCTGCATAGATATACCCCAAAGTGGGCAAACTGTTAATTCTCAAGGAATAACTATTGCTGGTTGGGCATTAAATTCCTCAGGGGTAAAAGAAGTAGATATATTTGTTGATGGAATTTATGTAGCAAAGACAGCTACAAACATTTTAAGACCAGATGTTAATAAAGCATTTCCTGGATATCCTAATGGAGATAAATCAGGATACAGTTACACAATTGGTTTTGATGTCCTACAGTTAGGGAATAGAAATGTAACAGTAAGAGCTGTCGGCAATGATGGAACTGTTACAGATCAATCTGTTAAAGTGAATTATTCTGGAAAAAGTATTAAAACTACTGTAGATGAGCCTGTTCAGGATAGTACTTTAAATGGAGATGTTATTGTTAGGGGATGGGCTATAAGCTCAAGTGGCATAAAGGTAGTTAATATCCTTGTAGATGACAAGAAAATTGGACAAGCAATTATTGGGCAACCAAGACCAGATGTTAATGCAGTTTTTCCACAATATACTGGATCAGAGAAAAGTGGTTTTTCATATACCATTAAAAATACTAGTATAGTTGCAGGAAATAGAAAAATAACTGTTGAAGCTGTAAGTAACGATGGTTTAATTGACAGAAAAAACGTTTCAGTAATTTCAAAAAATACTGGATTTAAATATAGTATTGATACACCAACAGGAGACGCAAGAATATCAAAATCGGATGTTCAGTTAACTGGGTGGGCGCTACAAAATGCTGGTGTTAAGCAAATAAATGTTCTAATCGATGGAAAACAGATTGGACAAACAACTACAAATATAATTAGACCAGATGTAGATGCGGCATTCCCGGGTTATAGTAACGGAGCTGTTTCAGGATTTTCCTATAATATTGATAGTAATTACTTAAATGAAGGTAATGTCAACCTTACTCTTTTAGTAACAGATTCTATTGGAAATACTGATGTTATAAGCAAAGTTCTTAATGTTAAGGAATCAAGAATATGTATTGATACGCCAAAAAACGGGACAAGTTATGATAAGAGAAATGTCACAATAGCAGGATGGAGTCTCCATAATGCTGGTGTGAAGGAAGTTAAAGTAATTATCGATAATAAAACCTATAATGCTAAAATTGGACAAACGAGAACTGATGTAAATAATGTATATCCTGGATATATAGATGGTGCTAAATCAGGTTTTACTTTTACTATAGATAGTAATTTACTTCAAAACGGAAGAAAAGATATTATAGTTAAAAGTGTAAGCAAGGATGGAACTGTCATACAGGCGTCTGTTCCAATTCTAGTTACTAATACTGTTATTAGTAAAGGGCAACTATTTATCGATGATCCTATAAATAATTTAACTTCTAATGACTCAGATGTAACTGTAAGAGGTTGGGCAATCCATACTTATGGAATAGATAAAATAGAAGTTTTAGTAAATGATAGAGTTGTTGCAACAACAACAACATCAGTTGCTAGACCAGATGTAGCAGCGGCCTTTAAGGAATATTCAGAACTAGTAAACATTGATAATAGTGGATATAGCCTTAAGTTATCAAAAAATTTGATATCAGAAGGAAGCAACGATATAGTTGTGAGAGCTGTAGCATATAATGGAGCAATCGTCAGTGCATCAAAAAAAATAACAATGATAAAGCCAGTAGCAAGATTAGCAATTGACAGTCCAACTAATAATAGCAACGTTTTAGGACAAAATATTTTAGTTGGTGGTTGGGCGTTGAATTCCTCAGGAATTCAAAAAGTAGAGGTATACCTAAATGGAGCATTATTAGGAAACGCAACTCTTGGTATTAGTAGACCAGATGTAAATGCGGTATATCCAGGTTACCCAGCAGGTAATAGCAGTGGATATCAAATGACTATCCCTTCCACTTCTTTAGCACGAGGAAGCAATATTATCGAAGTAAAGGCATACGGTAATGATTGGGATTGTGTGGTGAATACAGTAAGAGTATATAATGGATTCTCGAAGACTATAGTACTTGATCCAGGTCACAATTATGGTGGTGACTATGGAGCAGCGTATACTCTAAATGGTATATATTATTCTGAAACACAATTAAACATGGACTTTTCTGTAAAACTTAAAGCTATCCTTGAAGCGAAAGGATACAAAGTTATTCTTACAAGAGAAGCCAGTGAGAGATCAACCCTTTCATTATATGATAGTTTGAAGGCTAGAGTAAATGCAGCTAATAGCATAAATGCTGATTTATTTATAAGTCTTCACCATAATGCTAGTATAGCTTCGTCAGCTTCCGGTGTTGACGTATTCTACAGTTCATGGAGACCGAATATTGATACTTCTGGACTTGTAGACATTGGAGATGATACTTTTGATACAACACCTTCATTGCCAGCAAAAAATAGTAAAGTTATAGCTCAAAAAATTGTTGATGCTATGGCAGCTACAGGCTATTTAAATAGAGGAATAACAGATAGTAACTTATATGTAACAAGAAATACAAATATGACTTCTGTATTAGTAGAGTTAGGATTTATTTCTAATCCTGCTGAAGCAGCAAAATGTGCAAACCCTCTAGAACAAAACAAAAAAGCAGTAGCTATAGCAAACGCTGTAGATGCTTTCTTAAAAACAAATTAAGAGATAAATGAGCCATATTGATGTTTGGCTCATTTATTTTTATTTATGGGTATATAGATGTAAGAAATCATTAGACTCTTATTTACTTTTAACGTATAAAACTATTCTAATTAGTATAAATATCAAAAATATTAGGAGGAAAAGTCTTCTAGAAGACTCAATTCTTTTTTTCTTATAGTAGAGAGGAGTGTAACGAGTTTTTCTCCATCAATTATTTGAAAGTTAAGATTTAAAGGAATGGTATTTATATAATCACTTATTTGTTCTGATAAATTGTCACTGGTAATTAATATAAGGTTTTTGTTATTTAGAACAAGTGAAGAACTTATAAGTTTTGCTATTATATTAACACTAAGTATTTGATTTAGAAATACAATATAGTTTATATCATCTTTTATAGCTGTAAGGTAGGAACCTAAAATATATTTATCATCAATGAAGGTTATTTTCTCATAATTAAGGGATAGAAGTACACTTTTTCCCCAATCTACAAATTCTTCATCTTTAAGTGATTTAATATCTTCTAAAGATATAATGCCATTCTTGAGGTTGAATTCTTCTTGGAGTTTTTCTTTATATAGTTTATAGATTTCATAAAATTTTGTTATAAGAACTAGCACAAATAGTACTACTATTGATATAAATATCAAATTAAGCATTTTTCTTAGACCTTTATCCTATAGTCTAAGCAGTTAGACAATAGCCTTTCTTTATCTTCAATAATAATGGAGAGGTTTTTATTATAATTATCTAGTAATTCTTTTGTTTTAGGATCTATTGAATAAGGAGTTAATAGAATACCACAAGAAATTTTATCTTTGACCATTTCGCATATAAGTTCGTGAACAAGATCTATTGAAAAAGATTTTTCTGTTTCTTCTATATTGAAATTTTTGCACTTTACATAATATTTTATGCCAGATTTTATACAGCATAAGTCAATTAAAGGATTATCATCAAGAAGAAGTATATTTTTATAACCTAAAGCAGAAAGATATTTTTCACACCAGAGAATAAAATTATTCCTATCTAAAGTAGCTAACCTGGATTCATATAATGAAGAGGCTCCATATAAAAGTAATATTTGCCGTGTTGTTCTAACTTTTGAAATATCATCATTAAGGCAATTGATATATTTATCTAGCTTTTTATTTAAAAAACTAAGTAAAAATATGATGAAACCACCAAACAATATTTCTAATAATAATTTTTTTGCGAAATAAAAAATCAAAGGTTACACCCCCTTTATATAATAATTGTTGACATATAAATAATTAATATACATATAAAGGAACGGATATTATTAGAAAAGTATTATTTAGAAAAATTAAGAGTTTGTAAATAAGTTACGATTCTGAAATCCAGTATTATAATATTAAGAAGATAATTTACAAAATTTGAAAAGATACATAATTATATATAGAAAATTAGCCTAAAAGTTCAACATTTAGGCTAATTTCTTGTTTTTAGGCTATTTACTTGTTACAAGATATAAGGCATAATTATATTGTAAGTAGAAATGGAGGTGTTTTTGTTATATGTTAGAACAAAATAATGAAAAAGAAGAAATTATATCAGAGGCTGAAAACGTAGAAGTTGAAGAAACTAAAGTAGTTGAAGAAACAGAAGCAATTGAAGATGTTAAAGCTGAGTCACCAAAGGTTGAAGAAGTTAAAAAGGTAGATTCTTTTAAGTCAAGATCATTTATAAGTGCTTTAGGTGTTTCTGTAATCGATACGATAATAACTACTGCTATTGCAATGTTAATATTCCTTGTATCTAAACCTGTTTTAAAAGGGCTTGGATATAAAATAGTTGCAAATAAAGAATACGGTGTAGTTGCTATTTTACTTGTTGTTTCAGCACTTTGCTACTATACAATATGCAGATGTGTTAAAAACGGCAAGACTTTAGGAGAAGCTATTCTATAGTTTTAGATTTTTTAACTGGAATCTTAATGTAGTTATAAAGTTTTAAGTAGCATTGTGGAAATTTTCATTATAGGTAACCTACATATAGTGATAAAGTTTCGATAAACCTAAATTTTTATACTATATAATTATATTGGTACGTACATAAAAATAAAAAAACCCAAGATATCTAGGGTTTTTTTATTTTTATGCAAAATTCATATTGATAATTAAACTTTAAGCTTTTTAATTTATTTATCCAAGAGCGATATCTAAGAAAGTCATTATCATAAAACCTAGCATTGCTCCAAAGGTGGCAGAATGACCATATAGATGCGAGTCAGTTTGTGACTCAGGAATTAATTCTTCAACTACTACATAAATCATAGCACCAGCAGCAAAAGCTAAAGCATAAGGTAAAAGTGGTGATATCCAAAGAGCCAAAGCAGCTCCGAAAACAGCTGCTAAAGGTTCTACAATACCAGAAGCTTGACCGTACATAAAAGCTTTATATCTAGACATACCATCACGCCTTAAAGGGATGGATACAGCAGCACCTTCAGGAAAGTTTTGTAATCCAATACCAAGAGCTAAAACAGCAGCACTTGCTATAGAAAGATTTTGATATGTTGCATTACCAAATGCTACACCGAAGGATAAGCCTTCAGGAATATTATGCATTGTTATAGCAACAACTAAAAGTATACTACGTTTTAAGCTACTTGGAGGACCTTCAGGTTTGTCTTCAAGTCTGTGAATATGTGGAACTATTTTATCAGTTAAATACAGAAAGGCACCGCCTAGTCCAAAACCTAACACAACCGGAAACCAAGGAAAACGATAATGGTTGCTAAGTTCTAGAGCTGGTAATAGTAAAGACCAAAAGGAAGCCGCAATCATAATACCACTGGCAATACCAAGCATCAAATTTAAAGTTTTAGGTTTTATCTCTTTAAAGAAAAAAACCATTGCTGAGCCTAAAGCAGTCATTGCCCAGGTGAATAATCCACCTAAAAGAGCAAGCTGTATAGCGCTTAAGTTTTCAAACATATTATCATCTCCTTCAAGATAATTTCTTTTCAAAAAACAGAATTAAGTGTATTTATATAAGTTCCCATTAAAAAGCTACATTGATTTCATAAATAGTATAAGGATTTAATGTAGAAACAGTATTGGAACTTATATATATTATATGTTAATAATTTAATATCATCAAGTTAGTTGATAATAAATATCAGTTAACCCAACTTATATAATGAACTCATAGAAAATTCATTATACTTTTTCTATAAGTAAATACGCAAAACCTATATCTTAAGGCAAGTAGATCTAGTTCTGCGTAAAAGTATCTCCCATTAAAGTAAAATCCCCCAAATTTTTAGTTTGAGGGAGGCTGAAATACACTTTAATATTTACTTTAAAGCCTTTGATATAAAGCTATTTACACTCTAGTTTTGCAATTGTTTCCACATGGCTCGAGAGGACAGAATGAATGTCATTTGAACTTGTCCGTTCTCGGAAACATATCAATAAACCTCATAAATTATTATTTTAGAATAGATTTTATGTGAAGGTTTAGCTATAGCCACCATTCTTTTGGAATTTCATCTAATTCCATCAGGCAATTGATCTGATGAGATAACACCTTTTTTGTAACTTCGAAAATACCATTTGCATCACATAAAATGCAAACAGCATCTCCAAACTTAACTTGCTTTGCTACATTATTATCATAGAATGCCTGCTCCAATTTAGTATATGCCTCTGATATATGAGCCGTAGTTTTATTGTAATGGCGATATACATGGCTTTCTTTTAAGCTTCCATCTGGCATTACAATTTTAAATAGTACAGGTTTTTCTGTAAAACGATTTGGTACCTGTAAAATCTCTTCCACACAATGAATAAATGTGTTACGAATATGGTTTACTCCTAATAAAAGGATTTTAGCATTTCTTTCTCTTAAACGGTCATAGCATCCACCGACTGCGCAAGGCGTTGCTACATCTTCTTCCCCTTTTACATATTCTATACTATCGTTACCATAGGCAGCTACACTATGTGTTGGATGCAACGAACGAATAACGCCCTCTTTTTTCATAAATAAATTGGTTAATATCCCAACGCAAGATGGCTCTTTACTTGGGTCATACTCATTATGAGACTCAGACATACTCTTCCAAGTATGTGTAGGAATAATTAATAAACCGTTCACTAAATATTCCATGAATGAATCAAGTACTGTATTGGCACCACCTAAAACTTCACCAATTGATTTCATGGATGAATGAATAAACACGGTATCTGTAGAATCTATACCCATTTCTTTTATCATATTTTTTAAATCTTGCTTCGTATACATAACTAGTCCTCATCTTCTTAGCATTTTTTTGTTCGGCCTGAATTTATCTATTTACAAGTTTATTTAAATAGAAATTCTATTCAATAAATGATGTCTTTCTGTGAAAACAATAAGCATATTCACTTATAGAAATATTCTATGATCGTTCATAATCTTATAAATTTTTTATACTTTCAACAGTTGTTTTTGAGCATTTTGGATTTTACTTTGATTGTATACTACAGTTAAACAATTTTCAATTAATTATATTTCATTTCTACTCATACACTCAACATGTGGCGTATGAGACAACATGTCCTTAAGATTTTTCTTTGAAATAAACAGAATATCCAAACTATTGTTTATTTGTAACTAAGGTTATATAGCACTACTATATTGCTGAAGCATCATTAGAAATCCACCACCGCAAGACAAAATCAGAAAAAAGGCGTTTTATGGTTTACATTTATACCAACATATAAGATAATATTATAGATTATTAAACATCAAAAAACTATTAAATCATAGATTTGTAATTATTCAACGATAAGGGAGATACTTATGGGAAGAAAAAAGAAACCATTTGAAATAGAGATAACAGATACAGCTTTTCCAGGCTATGGAGTAGGACTTAAAAATGAAGAAGAAGTTTACATAAAGAATGCATTGCCAGGACAAAAGTTACTTGTTATAGAGAATAGAAGAAAAAAAGGACACATGGAAGCAAGGATATTAGAAACCCTCGAGGATGCTAATTACAAAGTACAAGCACCATGTCCACATTTTTATCAAGGTTGTGGAGGCTGTACACATCAATATCTTGACTATGAAAAGCAACTAGAATTCAAGAAGAATCAAGTGCTAAAGTTATTTGAGAAAAAGAATATAACGGGCTTTGAATTTGAAGGAATAGAAGGAAGCCCAGAGATGTTTCATTACAGAAACAAAATGGAATTTACCTTTGGAGACATGGAAAAGGGTGGAGAAATAACTTTAGGACTTCATGCAAGAGGAATGAGTTTTGGAATTTTGACAGTTGATCAATGTTACCTTGTAGAAGAAGATTATAGAACGATCCTAAAGGAAACTTTGGAATATGTAAAAGAAAAAGGTTTTCCTAAATATAGAGTCATGAGCAGAGAAGGTTTTATGAGAAATCTTATCATAAGACAAGGGAAAAACACTAGAGAACTTATGATAAATGTAGTAACAACTTCCCAGCTAAATGAAGATTTTATAGAACTTAAGGAAAGACTTTTAAAGCTTCCATTAGAAAACAAAATCAAAGGAATTCTTCATACTATAAATGATAGTTTTTCTGATGCTGTGAAAATAGACGAGTTGAAAGTTTTATATGGACAGGATTATATAACAGAAAATCTTTTAGGTTTAAACTTTAAAATATCGCCTTTATCATTTTTCCAAACTAATTCAAAGGGAGCAGAAAAACTTTATTCAATAGTTAAAGAATATATTGGCGAAAGTGATGATAAGGTTGTTTTTGATCTTTATTGTGGTACTGGAACTATTGGCCAAATCGTCGCTCCAAAGGCCAAAAAGGTTATCGGTCTTGAACTTATAGAAGAAGCTGTTAAGGCAGCAGAGATAAATGCTGAGCTTAATGGTCTTACAAACTGCAAATTTATCGCAGGTGATGTTGCAGAAACTATTAAAACAATAAAAGAAAAGCCTGATACTATTATTCTAGATCCTCCAAGAGCTGGTGTAAGTAGTGCTGCTATGAAATATGTTATAGACTTTGATGCTAAGAATATTGTCTATGTTTCTTGTAATCCTGAGTCTTTGGTGGTTAACTTGAAGGAACTTGAGGCTGCTGGTTATAGGGTTGATAAGGTAAGGGTTAAGGATATGTTCCCTCATACGCCCCACGTGGAGACGGTAGTAAGGCTACAAAGGAAACACAGTTAGAAGTATTGAGAATACTGGGGTTGTAGTTTGGGATAAAATGTATATGTTTCGGAAGACAGGGTGAGGAAACAGAAAGATTTTACTTCCCTCGTCTCTACCATGAAAACCTCGAAAAGATATTGACTAAGTAGTTGATATCTTTTTTGTTAGAAAAATAAATTTAAGTTTCTAATATTATGGTAATAGATTTTGTATTACTATTGAGTTTAAAATTACATATTATATCAGGAAGGTGAAGTTTTTTCAACCATTTTGAAAGTGAATTCTTGTATTTGTGAAGAATGTCTCTTATATTTAATGAGTTCTTGGTGAATTGTAACACGAGTTTCCCATTTGTAGCCCAAGAATCCCATTTTGAAAATGAAGTTCTCCTTTTGTAAGCGAAAGTCCCATTTTGAAAACAAATATCCAATTTTGTAATCCAAAATCCCGGTTAACATACTGTTTTTTCAGGAATTTTGCTATAATTATCTTACTGACATTTAAAAAAGTGCATGCCAAATAGAAGGTCGATCTTCGGTCGATTTTTTGTAATCGGAAAATCCACCCCTGCTGTAGTCATATATAAGGTAAGGTTTGCCGGTAGCCACTACTTATTTATATGTTATTTTTTGAGAAGTGCTGGTTTTAGAATGATTTCCTCAGCTGCTACTGAGAAACAATCTAACCTGTGTAGTAAATCTTCTCCATAGTAAAAGCTGAACGCCTGGAATGGACTCCTGTTGTTCAGCTTTTTTCTTTTGTATGAATTTATATGGTTCATCATAAGACATATGTCTTTTTGGTCTAAAAGCTCAAAAGTAGTCCCTTTAGGGAGAATTCTTCGAACTAACTCATGATTTACCTCTATGGAGACCTTTTGATAAGGGCTGCTTGGATCACAATAAAACACATAAGTTCTTCTAAGTCCATCAGGTCCAAATTCAATGGCTTTCGGATTGGAGAACTCACTGCCATTATCCGTAAGGATGACTGGAAACAAATTCTTAAACTCTGTTTTTCCTATTACCTGATAAATATGTTCAAAAACATCAATAACCGACTGTGAGGTATTTGAATCACGCACGAACGCCAACATAAGACTAGTATTCACAAAGTGAATGGTTAATAGGACATTTCCACCTTTGCTTCCTATAACGGAATCCATTTGTACAATAGAAAGCTCTGGATTCTTTTCCATAAAGGCTTGAAAATCTTTGTAATTCCGGCCTATACGGCATCCTTTATCAACTTTGAATTCTGATTTCTTGTAGCGTGGTCGATATTTTACCTTGCGTGGTAAGTCAATGTTTCGTACATCAAAGAGGCATGCATCTATGTAGTTATAGAGTGTCTTTTCACTACACATGAGCTCATTTATATGATCGATATATATCTGGTGTATCGATTGACCTTGTTTAATCAGTGGTGAAATCAAAGTATTCAGTCTTGCAAGCTCCGCTTCACTTGAGAGAATTCCACTCCTTGCATCTGATATGTTTTCTTCAAAGGCGGTCTGGGCATCATCTGCATAATACATCATTTTTTTAAGAGTACATCTGTTAAGCTGTCCACACCCATTACAAACATAAGGTGGTTTAAAACTACTTGAACAGATTTCTTCTTCAAACTCTGAACAAAGATCATTGCAGTTGCGACAAATCTTACAGTACTGTGCTGAAGGATGAGTACACTCTTCTTTTTTGCATATACGTTTTAGTTTGCAGCTTGAGCGGCGTTTACAGGTATTGTATGGCCACCCACTGTATCCAGTTTTTATTTCAGTTGCATGCTTTTTTATCTCCTTGGCGATAGTAGTACGATCTTTCTTAACTATCTTGCCAATTGCTCCAAAAGAAAGATTTTCTTTTAAACACGCCTGAATATCAAGGCGTTCTTCGTAAGTTAAATATTTAGACATGATTATCTCCTTATCCGCCACCAGCATAACAAGGATAGCAATCATGTTAAACTATTTCAATCATCAAACAAAAGAAGACCAACCATTAACATTGATTAGTCTTCTAGCATTACTATTTGTAAAGGAAAAATCTATACACCCTTTATCAATACAAACTATATTAATCCTACTAGAAACAAGCCTAATAGCATGGATTTTCATTTTACAATTAAGGTTAATGAGTTCTTGTGCTATACTGGTAACAGTAACGGTAATTTGGATTATTGTGTCTTTTTATAAAACAGAGAGGTGACAAATGTGGAAGTAAGTTATAAAAAATTATGGAAAATCCTAATAGATAAAGAGATGAAAAAGAAAGATTTACAGGCTGATGCAGCAATCAGCTGGGCTTCTGTTACAAAACTTTCTAAAGGCGAAAATGTGAGCATGGAAGTATTAATAAAAGTATGTAAGGCCTTGGAATGTGACATTGGAGACATTGTTGAGTTGATTCCGGGAGAGAATGATTCTACAGAAGGATGAGGTGGGGATATGGCTAGTAGTAATAATTCAAAGATAATCAGTGATGCACATCCACATACGGTCAAGAAGTTTGAATTGATTGAGACCTACATAAAATCATGGGCACAGAAATTAATGTTAACCGAAAGTTGTACCGGCCTTGTATTTATTGATTGCATGTGCAACAGTGGAGTATATAAAAATAATAATAAAGAAATTGTTTATGGTACACCTATACGTGTAGCAAAGGCTTTGTTAGATGTAGCTAGGAGATATCCAGAAAAACAGGTGCAATTGTATTTAAATGATTACATCGAGGCAAAAATAGAAGAGCTGAAAAAACACCTTCCATCCAACGAAAGAAATTTTCAAGTTGTTACGACCGTTTATGAAGGCAATGAACTACTTAAATGGATAGGACCGCAATTAAATCAAAATAGCCACATGCATTTCTTTTTGCTATATGATCCATACGATGCCTCTATTGATTGGGATGCACTTTTACCATTTTTTAGACATTGGGGTGAAGTGTTAATTAATCATATGATTTCAGATTCTATTCGTGCTATCCCGCAGGTCAAACGTGATAATAAGAAAAAGAAATATGAAAATACATACCGGGTCAGTGACATCTCAGAATTAGTTCCTTATGGAAATGATAAGGCATCCTACGAAAAACGACTACTGGAAATTATAAACCTTATGAAAGGGTCTTCGAGAAGAAAATATCACGTAGCAACATTTCCATTTTTTAATACAAAAAATGCGATGGTTTACGACCTTGTTCATTGTACTAGTCATGAGGCGGGATTTAAACTGTTTAAGTCAACAGCCTGGAAAACTTTTGGTGATAAGTCATCATCAAAAAATAGGCATGGAAACGAAGAACAGTTAGTATTAGATTTTTTTAATGAAGGGTGTTGTAGTACTATTGTTGATGAATATTGCTACAATCTGCACAATATCGCGTCTTATGTTCAAGAGAATTTCAAAGGACGAGAAGATATTCCATTAGAAGATATTTGGGCCCTTCTTGATGCACACCCGGTGTTCCCTTCATATGGGTATAAAACTGAAATTAAAAGAATACTAAAGAAAGACTACGATGCGAAAGTATCAACGAATACAGTATCTTTCGCAGATAGGAGAGGATAAAATGCCTGAGATAGAGGAATATATACAACGAAAGACTATGCTCTATAAAACAGGCGTAGAGTACGGAGATTACACAATTAATTTTGTGTTGGGATGTTCGCATGGATGTAAATATCCTTGTTATGCGTACACAATGAAAAAAAGATTTGGCGTGGTTAAATCCTATGGGGAATGGTGTAAACCGAAGCTGGTTAAAAACACACTAGAATTGTTAGACAAAGAAATTCCCCGATTAAAGGATAAAATTAAATCTGTTCAGCTTTGTTTTACAACAGATCCATTCATGTATGGATATGATGAAGTGAGCCGTATGGGAATTGCATCAATTCAAAAATTAAACAATTCAGGCATAAAGTGTTCTGTGTTAACAAAAGGTGTACTACCGATGGAATTAGCGCAGTTACCCAAAGAAAATGAATATGGTATTACTTTGATATCCTTGGATGAAACGTATAGAGAAAAGATGGAGCCTGGTGCAGCACCTTACAAAGAACGTTTATCTGCTTTGCGTGCACTTCACGACGCCGGATGCAACACTTGGATAAGTATGGAGCCATATCCTACACCAAATATGCTAGAGCAGGATTTATACGGTCTACTGGAGGCTGTCGCTTTTGTGGATAAGATTATTTTTGGTCGTACAAATTACAGTAAGGAAGCCAATGCCTACAAAGGCCATAAAGTTTTCTATAACCAACAAGCAGCAGAAGTGATACATTTCTGCGAAGAACGTGGTATTCGATATCATATAAAAGACAAGACAATTACTGAAGAATGAGGTGAACGCTGTGGCATTATTACAAGACTTAATCCAGCAGATTGAAGATCCTGCACTTAGGGATCGAATTCTGAAGGAAACGAATAAATTAGTAAAGCAGAAGAAATTTGGATTGGTATTCGAAGACCATCTGCCAGAGTGTACTACGCTATACGATGTTCCTATTCGTGTAGGATCAAAGGTCTCTTTGAAGAACGGCAAGGTAAACGACTTTTACGTCGTGATAAAGATTGATGGCGCAGAAGCCCTGTGCGACCATAGAGAGACCCATGAAAAGAAAACCATTTTATTGAATGAGTTAGTCGTAATTGCTGAGTTTGGAGAACCTATTTATCCGACATTGAAGCTAATGGATTATGTTGAAAATGCTCCGGATAGTAACTTGTGGCATACGTTGATTGAAGCAGATAATTACCACGCCCTTCAACTTCTTGAATATCTTTATACCGGGAAAGTTGATTGTATATATAGACCCTCCATATAACACTGGGGCGAGAGATTGGAAGTACAATAATGATTATGTTGATAGTTCCGATGCGTATCGACATAGTAAGTGGCTTTCCATGATGGAAAAACGTTTAAAATTAGCAAAGAAATTATTAAATCCGGATGATTCCATTTTAATGATTACAATCGACGATATTGAATTATGTCATCTAAGAGTTCTGATTGAATCAATATTTTCTGAATGCAATTTACAAATAGTTGATATGTTTATTAACCCCAAAGGAAAAGCAAGAGTAGGTAGATTGTCTCAAGTAGATGAATATCTTATTCTTGTTTATATGGGAAGTGCAACCACAATTCCAGATAGAAATAATGATTCAGCAGAAGAAATTAGATGGCCATATTTAAGACGTAGTGATGTGGAATCGGCACGTGGCACTACAAAAGGTGGTACACAGCAGTTTTATCCGATATATGTAAATATAAAAACAGAAAGAATTGTGGAAATTGGTTCGGCGCTTTCTCCAGAGCAACCCTTATCTGACGCAAAAAAAATAGATGGTGCTGTTGCAGTATTTCCAATCAGAGAAGATGGGAAACATATGAACTGGGGACTTACTGGAGAAAGTCTAAAATACGCCATAGAGAATGGATGTGTTAGAGTTTCAAAAGGAAAAAATAAATATCAACCTTATAATTTCGCATACGTAACAATGCCGAGTATAAAAAAGGCTCTATCTGGCGAATACAATGTTTCAGGAGTAAACGAAGATGGAACAAAAATAATTACGCTTCCTAATGGAAGCGAGCATCAGAAGCCGACAGCTTGGAAGGAAACGCACTATGATGCTAACGCATATGGAACAAAATTAATTGGTAAAATGCTTGGAGAAAAAAGGTTTTCTTTCCCAAAATCTTTGTATAGTGTATTAGATGCGCTGCGTATTTATTTGTCTGGGAAACCTCAAGCATTAGTGGTCGATTTTTTTGCAGGATCAGGAACAACATTGCACGCAGTAAATTTGCTCAATGAAATGGACGATGGACACCGAAGATGTATTATGGTAACAAACAATGAAGTGTCGGAAGCAGAAGCAAAAAACTTGGAGGAAGAAGGTAAACATCCCGGAGAAGATTCTTGGGAAAGATATGGGATAGCGCGATATGTTACATGGCCAAGAACGGTTTGTAGTATTAAAGGTGTAGACGTAAATGGCAAGAAACTCCAAGGTAGCTATGAAATAACTAAGGAAGAGTTCTATAGTGAAAAAGTTAGTATACTTGATGACAACGGCAAAAACAAAATGAAAACAGTATTTTTAAAGAAAAAAACACAAGTTTATCCAGAATTAACAGGGGTTAAAATGAGCGATGGTTTTCTAACAAATGCAGCATTCTTTAAACTGAGTTTTCTTGATAAAACATCAATTGCTCTTGGTAGACAATTTAAGGAGCTCATCCCTGTTCTCTGGATGAAGGGCGGCGCTGTTGGGAAATGTCCGGTGTTGGATACTGGGGATTTACCTGGTATGTTAATTCTGCCTCAAAACGAGCTGGCAGTCTTAATTGATGAAATTTACTATTCAGAATTCGACGCTAAGTTGACGGGATATCCGGAAATTAAAACTGTTTTTATTGTGACAGACTCTGAAAGTGCCTATCGAGAGATGATTCGCACATACGAAAATAAGGACTGCTATCAGCTTTACAGAGACTATTTAGATAATTTCCGTATCAATATAGGGAGGTAACCATGAAAGTAGAATTATTTCCATTCCAAAAAAGTGCCCTTGCTGATATTCGTATGAAGACAGCAGAGGCACTAGGCAGCTACCATAGGACACATGCACCACAGGTAGTTTCCTTTACTGCGCCTACAGGTGCAGGAAAAACAATTATTATGGCTTCGCTGATTGAAAGTATTTTCTTTGGTGATGAGAATTATTCAGAGCAGCAAAATGCTGTGGTAATCTGGCTATCCGATTCGCCACAGCTTAATGAACAGTCAAAATTGAAGATAGATTCCAAGGCAGATAAAATTCGTCTTGGCCAGTGTGTGACTGTCACTGAGGACTCTTTCGATAAAGAATTCTTTGAAGATGGGCATATCTATTTTCTGAATACACAAAAACTCTCAAAGACATCTAATCTTACAAAAAATGGTGACGGAAGAACCTATAACATTTGGGAGACTTTGGCTAATACTGTCCATGAGAAAAGTGATCGCCTCTACTTCATCATTGATGAAGCTCATCGCGGTATGCAAGGCAGTGAGGCCGGAAAAGCGACTACCATTATGCAAAAATTTATCAAAGGCAGTGATGAGGACAAAATTCCATCTGTGCCGGTGGTAATTGGAATGTCTGCTACGACACAGCGATTTAATACGTTGGTTGAAGGGACATCTTCTACCATCCACAAATCTGTTGTTTCGGCAGATGAGGTGCGAGCATCCGGACTACTGAAGGAACGAATTGTTATAACTTATCCGGAAGAAGGCTCTGTGAATAGGGACATGGCTATTTTACAGGCTGCTGCAGATGACTGGAAGGAAAAATGGGACCACTGGCATCAGTATTGCTACGAGCAGCATTATGCTTATGTAAATCCGATTTTTGTAATACAAGTATTGAATGGTAGCGGAAATAAAATATCGGATACGGATTTAGATGACTGCCTGCAGAAAATTGAAGAACGAATAGGTTTCCGATTTAAAACAGGACAAGTTGTACATACCTTTGGTCAAACAAACGCTTCCATACCAATAAACGGAATTGAAGTGCGCTATGAAGAGCCTTCGCGTATTTCAGACGACAGAAATATCCGAGTTGTGTTCTTTAAAGAGAATTTATCCACAGGATGGGATTGCCCTCGTGCAGAAACCATGATGTCATTCAAGCACGCAAATGATGCCACATATATCGCTCAGATACTTGGACGGATGGTAAGAACTCCTATGCAGATGCATATTCAAGTTGATGATGTTTTGAATGATGTGCATCTTTATTTGCCATACTTCAACGAAAGCACTGTTAAGGATGTTGTCGAAGCTTTGCAAAGTGCAGAAGGCGGAAATATTCCAACGGATATCTATGGTGAATCTATAACGAGTAAGAGATTTGAAACATTAACTGTCAAACCGAGAAAGAAAAAGGAAAATGCTCCTGTTCCTGGTCAATTGACGATGAATATGTTTAGTGGACAGGTTAATGAAACTCCTGCTGTGGATATCCAGTATGACAAGAGTGCTGTTGAAACAACTTCTGGTATAGGTGATGTTGCGAATGAAACTAGTTCTTTTGCTTGTGATATGCAGGAACATAATCAAAGCGCGCAACCGGCATCAGAGCCACAGAAAACAGATGACCATAGTCAGATTGGTTCACCAAAAGCTAAAACCGAGAACCCTAATACAATTACGGAGGCTGCAATGGCAGACGAAGTTGATCAGGAGGATATCCCAGAAGATTTATTCGATCGCGAAGCTATAATGAAATTCATAAATGATGCGGGGTTACTGTCCTATACAATCAGAGCTGTTCGTATTAGCAACTACCTGAACTCGTTGTATAAAATGGCGCATCTGCTTACAATGTCCGGTTTACATCGTGAGGCTATTCGAGAAGTTCAATCAGAAATTGCTCAAATGATACATGACTATGTAGAAAACTTGAAAATGCAAGGTGCCTACGATGACCTTGTACTTCAGGTTAAGGAATTTAAGCTAGCAACACAGATTTTTGATGCATTTGGAGAAACTGTAGACAACTACTCAGTGCATGATCTGTTTACTACAACAGATACTGATATAGATAGACAATTTAGAGTTGCTAATGTTAAGCTGGGCAATGAAGGAATTGGTATGGTATATGGAAACAAATACATGGATATTAATAATCCAAGTGCTTTCAAAGTAGATGTTATTTTGTTTGTTGCAGACGACGAGTGTATGAACAGGTTACACAACTATGCACAAAAGCGATTCCATGGTTTAAATGACGATTATCGCAGATACATTGCAACTGTCGACTCAGACAAAATCCGTAGACAGTATGATAATATTGTTTCTGATGGCGATGTCGTAAGTAAGCACAATTTCCGCTTGCCGGAAACCATCCAAGTTCCACACGAAGATGGCGGAAAGAAATATATGAATCATCTGTTTGTTAATAACACTACAGGAATGGCTAAGTTAAAACTAAACACCTGGGAAGCCGGTGTAATTGAGGAAGAAGAAAGAAGAGACGATTTTGTATGTTGGATTCGCAATCCATCCAGAGCTTCATGGGCACTTTGTATCCCATATGAAATCGATGGAGAAACAAAGCCAACATTTCCAGATTTTATTGTTGTTAGAAAAGATGATCGTCTGGGATATGTTATCGATCTTCTTGAGCCGCATAATCCTGATTTTAAGGATAATCTTGGTAAAGCAAAGGGATTTGCAGAATATGCAAGACAGAATCCAGGTGTAGGTCGAATTCAGCTAATTCGAATGAGCAAGGATGCTGCTGGTAAGAATAAGCTTAAACGTTTGGATATGTCCAAAAGCTCCATCCGCGATAAAGTGTCTCATACTATGACCAATGACGAACTTGACCATATCTTCGACACCGATGGCTTTTTTTGTAATTACTAAATGAAGTCCACTGACAAACATATATTTGACGGATTAATTTTAAATATGAATAAAAGGCAACAGCACTGGTTCAAACTAATCAACGCTGTTGCCTTTTCTCTAGTCTTTCTTATAAAATTCTGTTTCATAATCATCGGCACGTAGTAAATACTTGGTAATCAAGAAGGGCTACTCCCCATTTAATCACAGATTGCATTATGGTCTAAATCTTGGCAGCATTCAATAATTAATGTCCAACGATAAAGCAATGAGAGCAGGTGTACAATGCGTTTATTAGGATATCACGACTAATGGCTTGTACAATATTTTCTACAAATTTTGGACCACAGCTTTCTAGACGTCCCCATTTCTTAGTGGAATCAACACCTTCATAGGTTATAGATTCACCACCAAATTTGTTCTCACCTATTTTAGGCTTTAGCAAGTCAGTCATTCCTCCTAACTAACACCTCCGGGGAAAATAAGATTTTCCAGGAAAAGTGAAAATAGCTATGTAATTTATAAATAGTAATATAAAATTTATGATAGAACTGGTAATACTCTTCTGTGTGATCTTTATCCATATATAGAAACTATGTTTACAGAATAGTGAAAATAAATCATACTAATAATTATAGATGGAATGAAAAAAAAAATTGTTTTCGAACTTCGAAATTGAAAGGATTTGCAAATCATGCAGGGCCTTTCAGCAATTTTAAGGAGTTTTTCTAAAATCGGAAAGTAGTATGAGTATGGATTTAGTCGTAGGAAAAAGTTACTTTAAATGAGCGTGAACTTAGAGAATTTATATATAAGCTTTATGAATTAAGTATATAAGATTGGGAGAAACAGTACCAATCCAAGGAAACGATTATCGATAGAACTGGTTGGTCGGTTAAGTTGATTACTGACAAGTATACCTTTGAGAGTGAAGGAAATAATGCATATTCCAAAGTATGGAATAAATTTTAAAAAGGTATAGAAACTTTAATAAATGAGGATTTTAAATAAAGCCTGATTTGGGGACAGGGATACTGTCTTAAATATGGACAAGTATCCTTGTTTTACTTTACATATCCAAATTAAACTTATACTTCATCAATTTCACAGGAACACAAAGAGAACTACATATCTGTTCAACGTTCAATTCAGAACAATCAATATCATTGATATTATCACCAATCAAAAGCTCAGCGGCAAATTTGTCAGCTTCAATTTCATACTTATTCTTAACTTGTAAGCTATTCTCAATAAAAAAGCTGATAGACATTTCAGTATGAAGAAGTGCGTGGCCAAGCTCGTGAGCACAAATATATTTCTTTTCTTCCTCAGGCAATTTTGAATTAATATGAACTATCTCATATCCATTCTCAGTTCTTTGAAAAAAACCTTTAATTTCATCTCCTAAATCACTTGTTATAAGTTTAATATTAAGATACTCACATAACTCAAAAGGATCAGAAGTCGAATAAAGTGATTCTTAGCTTCAAAGGAATTACTTTTACTATTGAAGATTTTTATATATGAAGCTTAGAAGAACTTATCCAGACGGATAAGCATAATTTAAAGCATCTACAATTTTCTTTATCATATGTATGGGCCTCCCAACTTATTTCTAAGTTAAGCTATTTTTGGTTTAGTTCTTTTTCTTTCTTTTGCATTTGCTCAGCATATTGAAGTCCAAGTTGCAGAGCATTTGCTAAAGCAATCTTACTATCGTTAGATAGCATTTCACCGTTTAACATTAATCCAGGTTGAGCAAGAATCAGATCCATAGCTGTTTTCACATCTAATATTTTTGGAAGAGGTGTTTCGTTATCATCAGTAGCCTCTGCATTCATTAAGATATTAACATCAACATTTAACGCTTCAGCTATACTAGTTATAGTTTTAACTGAGGTGTTAGTTTTACCATTCTCGATATCACCTAGCGTCGATTTAGAAATATCAGCTTTAGCAGCTAATACTCTTATTGATAATCCAGCTAAGTTTCTATATTGTTTTATTTTTTCACCGATGTTCATAACATATTTTTGTATTTGCTAAAATTGAAGATGAAAAGTTCAGATTTACTTAAGGAATTAAAGTTAGTGTTGGCTAGTAACACTTTTATTTTGGAGAAAAAATTTTTATAAGAAGATGTATACCCTATATATGTCAGCATAAAATTAAATAAGTATATTAATATAAGTGTTTCATTAATGAAGCTATATAAATATTTATACAATTATTCAAAAAATAAGTTTCATGTAGAATCTTTATTTAAGTAAATATAAAAAAAATATATATATTTATTTAAAAAATCATTATATTTAAGAGAGTGATAATATGATTTTTGTAAGTTATTCTTGGATTCATGAAGAACCTGATTATAATGTTTTAAGATTTGTTAACGACTTAAGAAAAAATGGATATGAAGCTACATGTGATGTAATGTATATACAAAAAGAAAATGCAATTAATTTTCCAAAAATGATGGCTAAAAATTTTAAGGCGGCAGATAAAGTTATAGTAGTTCTATCAAAAGAGTACAAAAGAAAGGCTGATAAATTTATTGGAGGAGTTGGCCAGGAATATCAATATATTATCTCGGAAATAGAATCAAATTCTAACAAGTATATATTAGTTTCATTTGATAAAAATTTTCATGAAGTAGTTCCTGATTTTCTAAAAGGTAGGGAAATTATATTTATCAATAAAACCAATCCTAGAAAATATGATAAGTTATTTTTCCGTATTAGAAATGGAGAAGAATATGTTTTTGATCCTCCAAATATTATTTATACGGAACCATTACCCATGTTTTTAGGTGAAGAGGAATTGATAGATGTAAGCAGCAATATTTCAAGAGTAAAATATAGATTTCAATCAGATATATATTCATATATCAAAAAATGTATTGAAGGTTATAGGGAGATTAATATTTGTGTAGAAACACCACAAATATTAGAAATATTATTGACTTTCCCAAATAGTACACTCTTAAGAGTGTTTAATAAATACGCAATATCAAGGGATTCTAGGCCATATGGCAATTATTTATGCGATTTTTGTGGAAGAAATGTGCAAAATAAAATTTTAAAGAGCATAAGATATGATAGTTCTTATGATTTTTTTAATCGTGAGAAATCAGATTACCTAAAGGTTGCTGAATATATTAGAGAAAGAAGTGGAGATGATGAAATAGAAGAAAAACATATTTCCTATGCGTTATTACAATGGACTAAATCTGATACGATAAATGCAATACACAAAAGCTTGGGAAAAGAACTTATGGATAAAATAATTGATGCTGTTTTAAAAGATACTACAGACCCGGGTTTGATATTGTAATGATACTAGAGTTATTAACTTCAAGTAATATTATGGACTATAAAAAATGTTACTTGCCAGTTGAAGTTGATTTTTTATTTTTTTAATAGCATAAAAATGGTTTTGTAAATAAATACATTATATGAGGTGTGATAATAAATGGGATCTATGTCTTTCGATGATGAGTTACAGCCTGGTGAAGCCAACTATAAGTTTTATGATAAGGACAAAAGAGTACTCAAGGAAGGGTATTTAATATACGATCAATATAAAATAGAGAAAAGCATCACTGATGGTGGCTTGGGGTTTGTTTATTTATGTGAAGATATAATTTCTGGTGAGCTGGTTGCCTTAAAGTCTTCGAAAGCAGATATTAGAAATCAAAGTGAGTTGAATGGTTTTTTTAAGGAAGTTAAAAATTGGATGTTAATTCCTTTGCATCCCAATGTTGTTTATACTAAAGGAGTGGTTAAGATTAATTTAGTGCCATATACAATTATGCCTTGTATAAAAGGTGATTCGCGTTACGGGCTAACACTTTTGGAGTGGATAGAAAATGGTTACCGATTTACATGCGAAGAAGTACTTTATATTGCTTTGCAAATTTGTCGTGGTATGATACATTGCATAAAGACGTATAGGGATCAAGGTCTTGAATATGTGCATCATGATCTTAAGTTAGAAAACATATTCCTTGAGTTAGATAAAAGTCGTCAGAAGAGTGGTTTCAAAGGTATATTTGGATATGTTGTGAAAATATCTGATTGTGGTGCTAACGGTATTACAAAAGAAAATTTACCAGTAGGTTGCTCAGAAATTACGCAACAAACAGATATTTGGGCATTTATAAAAATTATAAGACAATTAAGTAAATACCATGTTGATAGTGATAAAGCTTTAGAAATGCTGGGTATAGCTTTAAAGGAAATGTTTGTGGATACAAATGGTTGGCAGTATTATAGTTTTACTGAATTATACGATATATTCGATGAACTTTTAAAAAATCAATACAATATATTTGCAGAGGATATTTTTCCGCAAGTTCATGCAGATATATTGACACAAGTTGGACTTATAATAAATAGATCTATGTTTGAAATTAACGTTACTCGAGAATATAATAAACCGTATATAGAACTTGAAAAAATACAGAAAGTTTCCTATGAAAATAATTTATTCTTGTGGTCTGGGGTGCCAGCAGAAGCTGTAATTCTTCAAGGAATGCTATTGGCAAGTTTTTTAGATTTTAACTGGCAACGCTTTGATAACAGTATTGATGCCCTTGAAAAAATTGTAGCCACCATGCCAAAGATTGCACAAAATAAGTTATCAAAATGGTATGCATATGATATATTTATTGATTTGCAGGTAATACGCTGTGAATCATATATTGAACGTGGAAGATATAAAGAAGCTATTAAGAAACTTGGTGTAATTAACTTTGATAATTTCTTTAATTTTAATTGGGTAGAGAAATTGATAGAAGCGTATTATCACTGTGATGATAATGAGGGATTAAATTTATTCAGTGAAAAGTTTCAAAGTTTTATTAGTAAACTTGAGAAAAATAATGAGAACAAACATTATATTTGTAAAATAAAGTTTTTACTTGTTAAGGCGTTAAATCTTTTGCACAAACCTAATATAGCTATTGAGATATTAGAAAAATGTGTGGATATCGACAAGGATAATCTAGAATACTTTTATGAATATTCTAGAACTCTTATGATTTTAGGTCGTGTTGTGGAGGCTCGCAAGCCACTACATAGACTATATAGGTTATGTGAATATAATTTATCATTGAATATTACTGATCATATGACGTTATACTGTTATTTATCACAGATACTATTTATGTTAGCTGATTTCGACTCAGCTTATATGTATTATGAAGAATACATGAAACATCACGATAATAGTTATCGTGAAGCAGACAATGTATATCTTCAATTAATGAATGACAATAACAAGGAACTTATAGAATGGAGACAATGGAGAGAAAGAACTTTATCAACAGACCAAGTGACTCAAGAGGTATATAAGGAACTTATAGACAAGTATAACATATGTGCCCAAAATTATGGTTCTGTACATTTAGGCGCTGCTTATGCAAAACGTGGAACTTTTCAAGTTATAGCAGAACTTTTTGAATATATTGTTGCTGCTAATCTTTCTATGGGCAGAACTAAAGCTACAATAGAATTGTGTGAATCTTTTTTATCAGCATATGATCCAGAATCCTATGGTGCGCATTTGTATAAGGCAAGAGCCTATGCTATAGAAAAAAATTATACACAAGCAAGAAAAAATTATGACCATGTATTGGAATTGATAGATATAGTTTTCCCAACTGGGCTTTTAAATGAAGACGGAACATCACAAATCTCAGCTTCAGCTGTTCAGGAACGAGAAAGAATAAAAAGGGAAATGGAAATGTTTTTAAAATAATATTTATAGTTTTAGATAAACCATTTATCTTTAGTGGATGTATTTGGGCTTAACTTATAACACTTTTTATGTAAACATATAAAAAATATATTGGTAGGATAATGGAAATAAGTCATACTAATAATTATAGATGTAATGAAAAAATTTGTTTTCGAACTTCGAAATGGAAAGGCTTTGCAAGTAATGTAAGGCCTTTCAACAATTTTATGGAATTTTTCTAAAATCGAAAAGCAGTATGAGTATGGATTTAGTGATAGGAAAAAGTTACTTTAAATGAACGTGAACTTAGAGGATTTATATATAAGCTTTATGAATTAAATGTATAAGATTGGGAGAAACAGTAGCAACCCCAAAAAACGATTATGGATGGAACTGGCTGGTTAGCGCTCATTAGTTAAGTTGATTACTGACAGTATACCTTTGAGCGTAAAGGAAATAATGCATATTCAAAAGTATGGGACAAATTTTGCAAAAGTATAGAAATTTTAATAAATGAAGACTTTAAATAAAGACTGATTTGGGGATAAGGATACTGCCTTCAATATGGGCAAGTGTCCTTGTTTTTTATATATTCAAATTAAACTTATACTTCATCAATTTTACAAGAGCACAAAGAGAACTACAAATCTGTTCCACGTTCAATTCAGAAAAATCAATATCATTGATATTATCACCAATTAAAAGCTCAGCAGTAAACTTGTCAGCTTCAATCTCATATCCATGCTTAGTTCTTTGAAAGAAGCCTTTAATTTCATATAATAAATCGCTTGTTGTAAGTTTTATGTCAAGATAATCACATAACTCCAAAGGATCAGAAGTCGAATAAAGTGATTATTGGATTCAAAAGAGTAACTTTTACTATTTAAGATTCTTTTATATGAAGTTTAGAAGAACTTAGACAAACAGATGAAAATATATTGAAAATATTGTAAGATTAGATAGCTAAAGGTATAATTAGGAAAACTGATGATGAATTATATGAAAATTCAATATGTCGGAAATTCCGATGAACTGATGATGATAGAAAAGAATATAACACTAAATCTAAAAATTAGGAGGATAAAAGTATGAAAAGTGCTGATAGATTTTTTCCTTGGCTATTAATAGCGTTAGGGATTGTACTGTTTACTTTGGGTTCATTGGGAGTTATAGGTGGGATTATTTTATTTTTATGGGCTATGGTATATTGCTATAAAAATAATAGAAAGTTAGAATTTGGTATAATCTGTGCTGTTATAGGTGTAGCATTAGTAATAAGTATTATTTCATTGGTACTTTACACAAATGTTACTACGCAAGGTATTATAACTAAATGAGGTTAAATCGATTTAATTCCGAAGGTTAAACTGATTCAATTTTTTCAGAAGTATATAATGTTAATAATATATTGATTAATTTATATGCAAGGAATGATAAATATGGGGATTACAATTTTTGATGTTGATAAGATAGTAGATTATTTAAAACCTTTTAGAGAAAATTTAGATTCGGTATATAGTTGGGATACTCCCTCAGATAAAAATTTAATGAAAGCAATTGAGAGTGGAGTGTTGAATGATGAGCAATCTAATTTTTTATCATTACAAGAAAATACGTTTCTTAGAAATGTTGAATTAAAGAAAATATTAAGAGAAGTACTTAGTAAAACCACCTCAGTAGATATTAAAAAAGATATTTATAGGTGGATTGTTAAAGAATGGGGTGGAATTGATGTTAAAAATATAGACAAGTTATATACAACGATTAATAAATATTTAGATGTTAATAAAAAGGTAAATAGCGAGTTTTTTAATTCTATTTCAAGTAATTCAAAAATATTAAGTTTTTTATACCCTGAGAAGTATATTATCTATGATGCGAGAGTAGCTTATACCTTAAACTGGATTATTTTAAAGACAGGTGCAGCAAAAGTTTTCTTTCCTATGCCATCAGGGAGAAATAGTAAATTAACAGCTATAGATATTTCAACATTAATCAGGCTTACTAGAACTGAAAGGTACATTGATAACTTTGGAATTAAGAATATGATTGATAATTCTGATAAGAATATATTTGTGAAAAAAACAGTAGCTTATGATATTATGTGTAATTTAGTAAAAGAAATAAATAATAGACTATGGGAGGATGAAAAAAGAAATTATCCGTTTTTTACTGAAATGCTATTATTTGCATTAGCTGACAAAGAGGTTTTTTTAGACGTGCTAGAGTCTTGCAGCCTCAGTATTAGATAAATGATTATTAATAAATAGTTCGTGGTTAGCTTATAAATGAGGTAGAAGGGTGCAACTTACTAAAGAAAGCTAAGAAGTTAGAATAATAGTTTTAGATATTTGAAAGGGCCTTAGGGCTCTTTTTCTTATTACTGAGAGAAGTGAGACAATGGTAACAAGAGGAAGAAAGTCAAAATCGTTAACATTGAAGGTACTTGAAGGAAATCTAGGGAAAAGAGCGTTAAATAGGTGCTTTTTAATACTCATTTTTAGGAGGTAAACCAATGAAAATCCCTTTTTATCAAATAGATTTGAAGCAAGAATTGCACCTATACCAGATAGAGTGAAGGCTTTTTTACTTGAAGAGGATTTTAATATAATCAATAATGCAGGAGTTGTAGGCAATGAATAAACAAGCAATGAGAACTACTGCTGTTTATGCGTGTGTGAGAGTTATTTCAGAAACAAAAAGATAATTAGAAAAACTAACAATTAATTATCCTTTTGTTTTGAATTTAGTTTTCTATATTTTGATGGCGACATAGAAGTGAAGGAATTAAAAACTCTAGTAAAATGTATGGTTGAGTTAAATCCTACAACTTCACAAATTTCATAGATTGGTAGTGAGGTTTCTATTAAAAGATATTGGGATTTTTTTATTCGTTCGCTATTTATAAATTGTATAAGGTTAAAACCAGTTACATCTTTGAAAACTCTACTAAGATAGTATGGGCTAATAAGAAATTTATGTGCTAAAATATCTAAATTTAAAACTTTATCGCAATTATCCGTAATATATTGAGCTATTTCAGACACCTTTTTATGTAGGGCACTAGGAAATTCTAAATAGGATACATGTCCCTTTTCTAAGTGTCTATTTATATTAATTAAAAGTTCAACAAGCAATAGCTTAGAGTAAGTTTCATAGGAAGAGAGGCGATTATTATTTTCATGAATCAGTTTAGTAAACAGGACTTCAAAAGTGTGTTGGTTTTGTATACTTAAGTTAATTATTGAAATATCTTTTTCAAAGGTAGATAGCAATTCAGTGAACTCTTCTTGAGGAATGATATCCTTTAAAATATGTTCTTTAAAACCTACTAACACTCTCTCGTAATTAATTGCTCCAGCGTAGGTTGTTTTATGAAATACTCCCTTATTTATAAGGACAATATCACCTTTTTTTATATAATAAGAACGATTATTTATAATATAATATCTTTCGCCGTAAAGTTGATAGTATATTTCATAGTAATCATGGGAATGTTCACGGGGCATTGTATAAAACACCTTTGAATTTACTTTTTCAATAAAAAATGAATCGTCGTAGGGGGTTAGGCCTTCCTTTAGCATTAAATCACCTCTAAAAATTAATAACACTTATATTAATAAAAGCAAAATATGTTTGTATTTAATAATTTTCGCAAAAAATGTAATGGTAAATTGGGAATATATATATATAATTATAACTTGAATAATAACAAATTTTGTTTAGGTACTATCGTTTTAATGTAGCTAATATTAGAGAAAGTTATAAAATGTATAGCTTTTCAAATAAAGTATAATACAATATAGATTTCATTACAACTATAGAAGAAAGTATGAATTTCTTTATAAAAAGACGTAGGTTTTTCTATATTATGAAAACGATTAAGATTACAATGAATTCTTTAGTTTTCTTTTTTATAGACTTTGAAAACAGTTTGCTAATTTTAAAACAAGCGCTATTAGAAAAAACTTAAAACTATAATTCTTAGGTTTTTTAAAATAAAACAATTTTGTTATCAAAATGAAGGGAGTTGATAATTAGGTTACAATCTGAGTTTGAAATAGAAGGATACTATTTCGTGAAAGTTTATATACTTATAGGGGGAGTGAAAATGCAAAAAAAATCAAAAAGGATTATTAGCAATATATTGATATTAGTATTACTTTTTACAACATCTTTCAACAATATTACAATATTTGCTGCAGATATGGCTAATGACAGAAAAATTGATGTATGGGATTTCGGGGGAGTGCAAACTTCAGGAGATTTATACAACAATGTTATTTCAACAAGTACTCTTGATAATCTAACTACAATTACAGCTGGTAAATTTGCAGGTGGAAAGACTACCTTTGGAGATTTATCAATAATACCAAATATAACTGATAGATCTTATTATAATAACTCTGAGGGTACCCCAGGTAAAAATTCCTATGGTACATGGGGCAATGCTGCAAAGATATATAATGATGGGTATACTTCAGCTGGAGGTTACTATTGTAATGGTACCACAGGCGGATTTTCAGGTGCAAATAGATTTTTAACTATTGATAATGTTGTTGCTGGAGACAAGTTAAGCGTATATGGTGGTACAAGCAATGGAAATGAAAAAATTCATTTACTTTATTTAGGTACAGATGGTACGCAGGATACAGCAGTTGATTTTACTATAACAGCATCAAGGGCTGATTTAGTAGCTAAATATTCTGGATCATATAGAATTTATGTTTCTTCCGCTGCAGGGGGTAAGCCTTATTTCCATAGAGTAGTTAGGACTCCTGGAGTTAAGATAAGTGGTAAAGTAAACTTAAATGCCAATTCTACTTCTGCAGATTTTACTTTTGTTAATCAGACAACAGGCGATGCAACAGATATAAAAGTTAAAGCAGATAATACATTTGATACAGTTCTTGCTGCTGATTATAAATATACTGCAGTTCTTAAGGGGGATATTAGCTACAAAATATCCAAGGAAAGTAAGGTTGTGGAAATATTAACTTCAGATATTTTAACAGGAAAAAGTAATGTCAATTTAGATGTAGTTGCTAATCATGTGGCTACCATTGCTGGTAGTTTTAAAGGGTTTGACAATAGTTATAATGTAAGCAAGCTTCAAATGAAATTAGTACCTGATAAGGAAAGTCTATCTTCTGAAGTTACTGCTACGGTTGATACTACAGCTAAGACTTTTACAGCAATTGTTGAACAAGGAGTACAATATACAGCTGTTATATCAGGGATAAATGATTATGAAATCATAGATGGTGCTAGTGTAAATATCAGCACAAATACAACAAAAGATATTACGGTTGCTAAAAAAGCAGTATATACTGCAACAGGTAACTTCTTAAATTTATCAGAAACAGCTAAAATTCAAAGTATTTCTTTCACTAACGTTGAGGATGGATATAATTACACTGGTAATGTTGTAGGTGGAGGATACTCTGTAAGTCTTAGAAATGGTGCTTATACAGTAAATCCTGAATGTACTGAAAAATACCAGACAAGTACTCATGTGGTTGTTAATGGTCAAAATACTACAAAGGATATTAAGTTTAATCAAGTTATTGATGGAGTTCAAGAACTTCCTAGAGTTCCTGATTTATATGTTGGTGACAGCTCAAAGGATAACAACTTTAGTACAGTTAAGGAAGCACTTGATGCTGCTGCTAAGATGAATCCAACTAGTGAAGCAGAAAGAATTACAATTCATATAGCGCCGGGTACATATAGAGCACAATTGAAAATATCAACTCCATATATCACTCTTGTAAATTCTAATCCAAGTCAAGAGGTTAAACTTACTTGGTATTATGGCTTTGGATATGAATACTACAGCGTTGGGGCTGACGGATTTTATAATGAAGATCGTTCTTTTGATAAATATTCAAAGCGTCATGTAAGTGATGGTAAATGGGGTGGCTCAGTTTACTTAACAAGTGCTGCTAAGGAATTTAAAGCTGAAAACATTGTTTTTGAAAATTCCTTTAACAAATATATTACTAAAGAGGAATTAGCAGATGGAGTTGTTCTTTGCAAGACTTTCCCACAAAGTACAAGCATAAATGTGGAAAGAACAGCTAATCTAGACGTTACTTCAAAAGCAGCTACAGAAAGAGCCGCAGCTATGATTATTGATGCCGATAATGTAGAATTCAATAACTGCAGTTTTATTGGAAGTCAGGATACACTTTATACTGGTATTAGCGGCGCTAACAATCAATATTTTAAAGATTGTTTTATAGAAGGTAATACAGATTATATATTTGGAGATGGAAATGTAGTATTTGATAATTGCAAATTAAACTTCTGTGGTTATAGTGACCAAGCTTCAGCTGGTTATATAACAGCTGCTAAAGATACTGCAACATATGGATATCTATTTAGAAATAGTACAGTAACAGCTAAGAGTAAAAATAAACAGACAGCAGGTTTCTTTGGAAGACCTTGGGGACCAAAGGCAAGAGTTAAATTTGCAAACACTAAACTTGAAAGTAGTTCTATAATAGATCCTAAGGGTTGGACTGACATGAGTGGTGCTACACCTGAAAATGCTGACTTTGCTGAATTTAATACCACTTATAATGACGTAAAGGTAGATACAACAGCAAGAAGATCACCAGTATTAAGTGATGAAACTTCTATTGCAAGCATTGAAAATTATTTTGGAGGTTGGATTCCAAAATATTATACAGGTAAAATTGGTCCAGTAAAGGAAGTTTTTGAATGGAAATCTATAGAATTTGGAGCTTCAACTTCATCAGATAATAATACTGTTGTAGTAGATGATACAAATAAAACAGTAACTGTTACTGCAGGACTTAAGGATGGAACTAAAACTGGTGGTAAGATTACAGGTTCACAAGATGGTATATCTTACTATTATACTGAGATTGACCCTTCAAAGAACTTTGAAATTTCAGCAGATGTAAAAGTAAACTACTTTGCAAAGCCAAATCCTGATGGACAAGAAGGCTTTGGATTAATGGCAAGAGACTCCATTGGTAAAAATGGTGATGCAAGTGTATTCGCATCTAACATGGTAATGGTAGGTGGGTACGGTGGATCTAAAAACGTAGCATTAATCCAATCAGTATTTAGAAACAATGTAAAAGATAGTTCAGGTATGGGTGCTGTTATGGAAGACATAACTAAATTTGGTGATCGTCCTGCAAATGATGGTACAGCTACTTATAAATTGACAATGAAGAAAACTAATACAGGTTATCATGTATCAGTAAATAACGGTAAAGAAAAAATATACTATAGACCAAAACAATTAGAAGTATTAGATAAAGATAAGATTTATGTAGGATTATTTGCAGCTCGTGTTGCTTCAATAACAGTATCTAATATAGATATGAAAACATCCAATGTGGAAACGGATCCAGTGGGAGTGCCAGAGCCACCAAGACCTACGTTACCTGCTGTAAGTGCTACTTCACTTGATGCAACTTCATCAACAAGCTATGCACTTAAGGCTACACCTAATGTTAAAGGTAATTTACAAGTAAAATTAGCTGGAACAGAAATTTATAATAAAGAGGTTGAAGGAAACAAGGAGTTTGTTTTAAACACTACATTAGTAAATGGTGAAAATACCTTTGATATAACATTTACACCAGCTTCAACTGAATTTGTTAGTAGCTTTGATCCAATAAATATTAAAAAGCTAGTAACAGTAAAGAACTATGGAGTTCCAGGAGGAGCAATCTACGTTTCTCCATCAGGTACTGCAAATGCTGCAGGTACAGAAAAGGATCCAATAGATATTTACTCAGCAACGAAGTTTATTTCTGAAGGACAAACTATATATGTTCGTGGAGGAACTTACAACTTAACAGTACCTCTTATAATAGCGAGAGGAAATAACGGAATAGCTGATAAACTAAAAGTACTTTCAGCATATCCAAATGAAAGACCAGTATTTGATTTTGGGACTAAGTCTCAAGGTTTCAACTTAGATGGTGACTACTGGAATGTATATGGCATTGATGTTACTAAAGCTGCTTCTGCAGGATTCAGAATATCAGGTAATAACAATGTTGCGGAGCTTGTAAATACTTATGAAAATGGAGATACAGGATTCCAAATAAGCGGTTCCGCTGCAGAGAGCAAGGATAAATGGCCAGCAAACAACCTTGCATTGAATTGTACTTCTTATGATAATAGAGATGCTTCAGAAAACAATGCAGACGGATTTGCAGCAAAAATTACTGTTGGTGCAGGAAATGTATTTAGAGGATGTATAGCTCATAACAATACTGATGATGGATGGGATTTATATTCTAAGTCTGAATCAGGTCCAATAGAACCAGTAGTAGTTGAAAATTGTGTAGCCTACGGAAATGGTGCTTTAACTAATGGTACCATGACTAAAGGCGATGGTAATGGATTTAAGCTAGGTGGAGAAGGTTTAGCTGTTAAGCATATACTTAGAAACAGCTTAGCCTTTAAAAATAAGAGCAATGGAGTTACAAATAATAGTGATCCAGCTGTAATTATTGAAAATGTTACATCTGTAGATAATGGAAAATCAAATTTTGAATTCCACTACTATAGTAATCCAAAACCAACTATAACAACAAGTGCTAAGAACAGTATTTCCTTTAGAACTTCATCAGGTATATCAGATGATATGCCAAACCTTGCAAGTGAAGATAACTACTTCTATTTCAGTAATGATGATGCTTCTAAAAATATAAGTGGAAAGCAACTTTTAGCTAGTGATTTCAAGAGTGTTACTGCACCTACAGAAGTTACTAGAGCAGCAGATGGAAGTATTATCTTAGGAGACTATATGGTACTTGCTTCAAAAACAGTATCAATAGCTTCTATAATATCTCCAGCGGCAGTAAAAGTAACTAAAGGAAATACAGTTATATTACCACAAACTGTAACAGCAGTATACAGTGATGAAACTCAAAAGGAAGTAGCTGTAGAATGGGGAAATGTAGATACAAGTACTGTAGGAACTAAAATAGTAGAAGGAATAGTAGAAGGTTATGCTAGAATGGTTACTATTACAGTTAATGTTGAAGCGGCAGTTGAGGAAGCTTCAAATCTTAAACCAGGTAAATTAGAAGATAAAATAATTGATAACAATATTAGACCAGAAGCTTTAAAAGAAATAGTAATAAATGCTAAGCCAGAAGATAAGATAATAATTAATGCTCAAGAAAAACAAGTGGCTAGTGCAGAAGTATTCAAGGCATTACAAGGAATTGATAAGGAAGTGAGCTTCAGATTACAGTCTCAAGGAAAGACAATAATTTGGACTTTCAATGGCAAGGATATAAAGGATGTAAATACAAGTGTAGATTTATCCTTAAATTTAGAAATCTTGAATAAGGATGCAATCAATAGCATAGCTTCAGATGCAGAGATAATATCCTTTAAAAATCATGGAGTGCTTCCAGCATCAATGAAGGTTTCTATATCAGTTGATACTAATAAGTTTGACATAATTAAGCCTATTTATGTCTATTATTATAATGAAACAACTAAAAAGGCTGAGCTTGTTGGTGATGGATTAAAGGCATATAAAATAGGCGAGGTTTATTTTGTTGATGTAATACTAACACACAACAGTGACTACTTTATGACAGGTACAAAAGTTGTTGAGGCTGAAATAAAGCAAGACACAGAAGCAAAATCAGAAAAGGTTGAGACTCTTGTACAAACAGGATCTTTCCTAGACTTAAATGTACTTGTTTTAAGTGGTATAATTATAATGGGAATAGGTTTTGTAATGTTAAGAAAAAAGAAAGAAAATTAAAAAGCTAGACAATAAAAATATAGTCCTTCTTAATTGAAGGATGTATTTTTATTTTATCTATTAGAGCATATAAATTTTAAAAGTGCCACGCGCAGAATTTTTGACGCTTACCAAGTATCCCTGGTTTTCTTTATATATCCAAATTGAAATTATACTTCATTAACTTAATATGAACACAAAGAGAACTACAAATCTGTTCAACATTTAATTAGGAACAATCAATATCATTGATATTATCATCAATCAAAAGCTCAGCAGCAAACTTGTCGGCTTCTGTATTTTAGGAGAATTTAAAAACCCTGCAGAAATAAATCTGCAGGGTAACAGTAAATAGATTATTATCTTCTAAAGCCTCTATTATTGTTGTTTTGTTGTTTTCTTGCTTTTCTGCAATCAGCACATCTTTGTGGCTCATTATCGAATCCTTTTTCTTTATAGAAAGCTTGTTCACTCTCTGTAAATAAGAATTCCTTTCCGCAGTCTTTACAAACTATTGTCTTATCTGCCATTTCAACATTCCTCCTTTTCCTAAATATTAAGATCAAAAACAGATTAACAAGTATATTCTAAAAAGAGGATATGTTTGTTTATCATATTAAGTCTTAACAACAAATGCAAATTCGCATCCGCTGCTTATTTAATATAACACAGTATGAAAAAGTATACAACATGTTTTTGTGAAAGTGTATATTTTATTATGATTTTGTGTTATACTATTTAAATAGGAAAACAATGCTATGAGTAAGCTTTTTATATAATAGTGAAAGTGTTATGCCACCTTAAAAGAGGTGGCTTTTTTACCAATTATGAGGCTCAAAGCTAATAACTATATTAAGAAAGGGGCTTGTTCATGTTCAAAGCAAAACATTCCAGAAAAAGTGCGGTATCTATAAAAATGTTTATAAAAGAATTCGGGGAGGACTTCCCAGCGCATGTGAAGGAAAGATTGATGGACCTTGAAGTCAGGTGTTTTTTAACGAGAAAAGAGATTGCTTACAGATTCGACTTGAAGCATGTTGAGCATCTGCAGTATCAAACTACTTCCGATGAGGTGGAGTCTTCAGCACCTTGCAGTAAGGAATATGCCTATGGACAATTTGTAGTGCTTGATGGAAAGCTTTATTTTTCAGAGAGCTGCCTTGAAAATAAGGATATAATGCAATCTCCTATGGTTAGTATTATTTACAATGCTTTAAATAGTGAAGAAATTATTGAATTAACTAATCTGAAGAGGCTTGATGATAATAACATTGATTTCGTTGTAGACAAGATATTGTCTTCATGCCCAGAAGTATCTCAGTCGTATATCGATATTACACAAGGAATGATATCGAGGTCAAATAACAAGTAAATTCATTAGCATTAAAATAACTTAAAAAAATTTTTTCTGCGTAAACTTTAAAGTGCATTATTTTATGAAATGATGTCAATATTTAATAGTGAATAAATCGAAGATAAGTAGAAAGTTAAAGATAGTACTCATCTTTGGTAATGATGTTATAATTGACAAGCTAAAAGAAATAAGTATATAATTTGCAAATGTTTTGCCACCTTGATTAAGGTGGTTTTTTTTATTGAATATCTATTGGAATACTTTTGTTTTACGTTATCTTATACCTTTACATATCCAAATTAAACTTATACTTCCCTAAATCGCTTGTTATAAGTTTTATGCCAAGATACTCACATAACTCAAAAGCATCAGAAGTCGAATAAAGTGATTCTTATATATGAATTGTAGAAGAACTTATCCACACGGATAAGCATAATTTAAACATTTAACATTAATCCAGGTTGAGTAAGAATCAAATCTATAGCTGTTTTCACATCTAATATCTTTGGAAGAGATGTTTCATTATCATCATTTAAATATTTATTTTTGAACTTGTTCAGGAGTTACGTATTTAGCATCTCGAATAAGTTCTCTTTTTATTGTTTAATTTTAACACTTTTACTATCCTAATAGAACCATAAACACCTCCACTTTCTTTTAAAAACTGAAATCTTATTTTTTCCTTTGTTTCAAGAAGACCTAGTATTTTTTTATAATTGGAGCCCTTTTTTAACTCAAGATTTTCTTGCTTGAATTTATTTATTTCATACTAATATAAATAAATTGAGGATCTATGTCCAAGTAACGCACTTTTCCATAATCTTCATATTCACTTATCCATACATACAAATAATTGTAATGTATCCATAGTTCTTTTGTTACATCAGAAACTGACATATTACATTCAAGAACTAATTTCACAGTAACAATTTTAACCATATATAGACATCAAGAAGAATCTAGAATCTAACTTAAATGGTGTATGTTGACTAAAATATACAAAAAGTGCTATCATTATAATGATCCCAACTATTTTGGGAAATAATATTAAATATGGGGTAAATTTTATGAAAGAACAGTTTGAGTCCGAATTTTGCAGTGTTATCTACAAATCTAGCGAAAAGGTTGTATTGCTAACTTGGAAAAAATTTTGTGCATATGATGATTATAGAAATCCGACAACTTTTGCTTTAGAACTTTTAAGGAAGTATAAAGATAGTCAGTTTGTAGTAGATGCAAGAAATGGTTTTGAAGATGATAAAGCGGATGTAGAATGGGGCTTTAAAGTGTTGTTACCTGAAATGTCTAAGACGACATGTAAAAAGGTAGTCTTTATTTTAAATGAGGTTTCAACAATTGAAGATGAAATGAACATGTGGAAAAAAGAATTTAATAAGTATTTTACTGTGAAAGACGTGTTATCTTATGATGAAGCAATCGCGTATTTAAAAGCTTAGGATATAAGATAAAAATGTAATAGGTGTAAAAAATGAAAATTACAGGGATAGAAGTTGTAAAAGGTAAAAATAAAATACCAGTAGAGCATTTTATTGACCACTTTAAAAAACAAGGAAAAGATGTTGAGATTTTATTAAGATATATATTTGGGAGAGATGCCATTTGTACAGCTGATAAAGATGAAACTAGTTTTACTATGGCATTAGAAGCATGCCAAAAGGTATTAGCATCTACACATACTTCAATGAATGAAATTGATTTACTTATATTTTCTGGGTTTATGCCTGAATATACTATGCCACAACTAGCGCTTATGTTACATGATGAGTTAAATGGTAAAAAAGACTGTCTTTGTTTTGATATGAATGCAAATTGTATTGGTATGATTAGTGCATTAGAACTAATAGATGGCTATTTTGCTGGAAGAAGTCATATGAAAAAGGCTTTGCTTGTTGGTTGTGATGATATTAGATTTTTAGAAGATGAAAATAATGCATTAGCATATGGTGTATATGGTAATGTCACATGTGCTGCAGTTATTGAGTGTTCTACAGATGTAAGTTATATGATTGATCGAAAATATACAGTAACGCATTTTGAAGAAAAGGATATTGAGAAAAATAGTGTTCTCTATCCAGAAGCTGGTTTTTCAAAGGTACTTACTCCTAATAATCCTGTGGCAGCTAAGTTTAAATGGAAACAATTCGAATCAGATGAATTATATGCAGATGGACGTGCTTCTATTAATGAGGTACTAAAAAAAAATAATATAAAGGTTGAAGATGTATCACTATTTTGTTTGTCGCAGCTTTCGCTTAAATATGTCAATATGTTTAGGGAATTTTTTGATATAGATGAGATTAAGTGTCCATATGTGGCTAGAAGTTGCGGTTACAGTGGAACAACTAGTCCATTCTTGGTGTTATATGAGGCAATTCAAAAGGAACAAATTAAGCGTGGTGATTTAGTTGTTATGTGGACATTAGGCATGGGTAGTGATGATATTTGTACTTTATTTAAATATTAAATATTAAATAATAATAAATATAGGATCAGTATAGGAGTTAAAAAGATGAAGCATAAAGTTGCAATAGTATTCCCAGGTTCTGGTTCTCAGTATGTGGGGATGGGGAAGCGTTTTTATGATGAATATGAAGTTGTTAGAAATACATACAAACAGGCGTCAGAAATTTTAGATAAGGACTTTGAAAAAATCTCCTTTAAGGGTGGAGTTGTCAAGCAAAATAAAATAGAAAATTTATTACCATCTATTTATGTAACAAGTGTTGCAATGGCCAGAGTATTATTGGATGAATATCATTTTGTACCATCTTGTCTAGCAGGTCATAGCTTAGGAGAATATTCTGCATTAACAGTATCAGGTGCGCTACAATTTGAAGAAGCACTTAATATAGTTCAATTAAGAAGTAATTTAGCTAAAGAAGTGGCTATTAAACAAGATGCAGGGATGGCGATCATAAATGGGATGGCAACAAAACGAGTAGAGGAAATATGTAGAGTCTGTTCACAGGGAGAGCATTATGCATTTATTGCATGCTATAACTCTGAAGAACAGGTTCTTATTTCTGGAAATAATGATGTGTTAGATGAGATACTAGAGAAAGTGAAATTAGAAGGCGCCAATGTTATCACTATGATAGGTAGTGCACCATATCATAGTAAATTGCTCAAGGAAGCAGCAGAGGAATTAAGAGGTGCCTTAGAAAATTGTCATATTAATGCACCTAAGTGGAATGTCATTTCTAACAGAACAGTAAGACCTTTTAGAAGTCGTGAGGATATTATTACTCACTTGGTTGAGCAAATGTATCAACCTATTTATTGGGGAAAAGTGATGCAAGTTCTTAGAACAAAATCAGATATGATTATTGAATGTGGTCCTAATGCTGTTTTATCAAAAATAATAAAAGAGTGTACGAAGTTAGAAGATGTGTATTCATTAGATACAGAAGAAGAATTACTTAAAGTACAAGATCAGAAATGGCAGTTTTATAATCAGATAAACTATGTTGGTTTGTGTTTAAAGCATATTGCAAGTTCACCTAATTTATGTGATGTCCAAAACTACCCTGTTGAAGATGTGGCAAACATGTATAATAAGGTCTTAGATGTAGACGAAAAGCTAACTAACGGTAATGGTGCTTTAACGTTAGATATAGTAAATCAGTTAGAACAAATGGTTCAATGGGTGTTAGGTGCAAAAAAAGTACAAACAGAAGAAAAACTTGAGAGGTTGAATGAAATAAGGGCATTAAGAAAGAGTATGCAATTAACTTAATAAATGATTAGAACAATAATAGAGAATAGGTTAATGAGGTGGTCGTGTGGTAAATAATTCTGAGGTTAAAAAATTAACTGAAACTGAAGGAATATTATTAGAATTATGGAAAGAAGCTTTAAAAAAAGAAAATGTCGATTTAGAAAAGAGTTTTTTTGTTCAGGGAGGAACATCTTTAGCAGTAACTGCTTTGTGTAGAGAAATTCAAAAAAAATTTGCAGGTGTAGTAGAGATAGCAGATATTTTTACTTACTTTTCAATTCGTTCATTAGCTAAATTTATAGATGATAAACAAGGAAAATTAGATAAAGAAAGCATGAGAGAAAAAGTGTCACAAGAAAGTACAGAACATGTAGAAGATATTATTTTTGCACTTGAGAAAGATGATTTTTCAGTGGATGATGCACTCTCAAAATTGCTAGATGAATAAAAATATGTGATATATTATAAGACTTAATAATTAGTGAGTTGGAGGATTATAATAAATAGACTTATTATAAAGAGAATACTATGAGAGAATTATATACATTAATTTTGCAAAATACAAAAGCAGGTAATATATCAAAAGAGGCTGCAGCAGAATTATTAAATAAAATAAAAGAAAAGTTTATAAATAATAAAGAAAATGATCTTGCAATCGTTGGTATGGCAGGACGTTTCCCAGAGGCAGACCACCTAGAAGAATTTTGGGAAAATCTTGTAGAAGGGAAAGAAAGCATTAGAGAATTTCCTGCTGATAGAAGAAAAAGTGTAGAAAACTATATTAAAGTTTTTTCAAAGTCTGATTCTGAAAGATTAAGAATAGCAGGATATCTAGAGGAAATAGACAAGTTTGATAATGACTTTTTTGGTATTTCTCCTAAAGAAGCAGCTCTTATGGATCCTAATCAAAGAATACTTCTTGAAAATGTTGTTCATACAGTAGAAGATGCAGGAGAAACCTTTGAAGCATTGCAGGGAAGTAATACAGGGGTTTATATAGGTTATAGTACTGATTTTGGAACAGAATACAAAGACATGATTAATGTTGTGGATACTTTAGATGGATTTGCGGCTACAGGGAATACGTATTCTGTATTGGCAGGACGCATTTCTTACCTATTTGATTGGATTGGTCCAAGTATGGTAATAGATACAGCGTGTTCGTCATCTTTAGTTGCTTTAAATAAAGCTTGTGATGATTTAAGAAATGGTGCATGTAATCAAGCTATAGTAGGATCTATAAAGGCAGTTCCTATTTTGGGATTACAATCAGAACTTGAATTTGGAGTAGGCTCATCAACAGAAAGGACCTTCCCTTTTGATAATCGATCAGATGGTATTGCGTTTGGTGAAGGGGTAGGCTGCATTATGATTAAGCCTTTGGCAAATGCCATAAAAAATAATGATAGAATTTATGCGGTTATAAAAGGTGGATCAGTTAATCAAGATGGTAATTCAATGGCACTTACAGCCCCAAATCCATTATCTCAAAAAAAACTAATTCTTCAAGCTGCTAAAAATGCTAATGTTAGTTTGGCTGATATAGGATATTTTGAAACACATGGTACAGGAACAAAATTAGGGGATCCTATAGAAGTTCAGGGTATAACACTTGCTTTTAAAGAACAGACAGATAAAAAGCAATTTTGTGCTATCGGTTCAGTCAAAGCCAATATTGGGCACTTAGATTGTGCAGCAGGCATTGCTTCTGTTATTAAATGTGCCCTACAGTTAAAACATCAAACTATTGTACCAAGTATTAACTTTGAAATACCAAATAAAAATATTGATTTTATGCATTCACCTGTTTATGTCAATTATAAAACATGTAAATGGCGTGTTGATCCTAAAAAAACAAGAAAATGTTGCATTAGTTCATTTAGTGTAGGAGGCACCAATAGTCATATTATTTTAGAAGAATATCAGCCGCCTCAAGAAGAACTTTTTGCTAATAAACAGGCAGTAAAAATTTTGACACTATCTGCTAAGGACGAAAGCGTATTAAAGCAGTTAGTTAAAGATTATAAAAGTTTTTTAAATAAAAACCGTGAAATAAACTTAATGGATTTATGTTATACGGCTAATAGCTGTAGACAATCCTATATTTATCGTTTAGCTATTGTATTTAATGATTTAAATGAATTGTTAAGGAAGTTAAATACTTATCAAGAAGTAGGACAAGTAGAAGGTGTATATGTTGGAAAAGCTGAGCGCAATGAAAATAATGGAGACGTATTAATTAACCAGTTTAAAACAAAACAAATGTTAGATGAGCAAGTGGCTTGTCAGATTGCTGAAAGCTATACTAAAGGTAATCATATAGATTGGACATTAATGTATGCTGACGAATTGGTTAGAAAGGTAACGCTTCCACTATATCCATTTAGGAAGAATAGATGTTGGATTGATTTGGATGAAACTACGCTTGCAAATCACAGGTATGTTGCTAAGCAAGAAGAAAAGGATGCATTTATTCTTGTAGGTAAAGATACATTTACAAAGATAGAAGTGGATATTGCTAGATGTTTCTATCAGCTATTAGGTGTAAAACAGGTGGATATCAATGATTGTTTCTTTGAATTGGGTGGTAACTCCTTATTAGCAATTAAGTTCGAGCTTGAAATGAAGAAGTTAAACTATGAGTTCTCATATAAAGATTTAAATAAGTATGAAACAGTAAAGAAGATTGCCAACTTTATAGAATCAAAAAATAATGATACACCACTTATGAATAAAGTGATTGTATATGAGGGGATTAAACCTTTTAATGATATTTTCTTTAGAGATTGCTTTTACAATTCATTCTTTCCTATTTTACAAAGAAATAAAAAGTCAATTATGCCATTTATGTTAAATGCTTATCCAATTTATAAATTAGATCAGCAACTAATAAGCGTAGAATACGATGTTATTCAAGGATTTGAGGCACTTTGTAAGCAGGAGCATATTACTTATGAAACTTTTGCAAAGGTTGATGATATTGTAGGTGAAATAGAAAGTGGTTTAAGTCATGAACAATTGATAATAGTCTTTATTGATTGCTATTATGAAACTTTTAGGAAAGATACCTACAATAAGTTACACTGGCCACATACTTTGTTAATTTACGGGATGGATGTAGAAAATAAGAAATTCTATGTATTAGAACATACCAATAAGGATAACTTAGGTTATAAAAATTGTACATTAGATTATCAAGATGTAATAGATTCTTATCGAGGGTGTTATGAAAATTTTCCTAACATGTTTAAGTATGGCTTATACAAGTTCAATATTGAAAATGGTGAACCATTAGAAGATGAAACTCAAGTAATGACAGAGGTAGCGGCACAAAATATATTAGCAATATATGACAAGGTATCTGAGTCTAATAAAGTGCTTGACTGTTTTAAGGATTATTTTAAAAAGATACTTGGTAGTGAGCAGAACTTAATAGAAAATAGCCAAAATCTTGTTACAAATCTTAATAACTTGATTAATATTAAGCGTGCTGAACTTTATAAATATGAACAATTACCAATCTTTAAACAGGCATGTAATCAGTTAAAAACCATTATTAATAATTGGGAAGAAATTAGAGATGCCTTGTTCTACTGCCTGTTTGCTAATGAGTATAATAATGAGACCTTACTTCCTTTAAATGAAAAATTAAAGCAAGTAATTAGTTTAGAGTGTGAATATACAAAGATATTATATGATGTGAGTACACAAATAACCAAATGAAAGGAAAAAAATCATGGATTTTGAATTGACAAAAGAACAAAAGGATTTAAAGAAAGAAGTCATTAAGTTCGCTAAAAATGAATTGTGTGACGGAGAACATGGGGTTTTCTCTAAAGAATTGTGGCAAAAGTGTGTTGACTTTGGTCTTATAGGAATGAATGTACCAGAAGAATATGGTGGAATGGGATTAGACTATCAAACGAGTGCAATCTTGCTACAAGCACTTGGGTATGCTTGCGAAGATAGTGGATTTATTTTTGCAATCACTAATCATTTATGGGTATGCCAAAATCTTGTTAATGAAATGGGGAGCCAAGCCCTGAAAGACAAATATTTAAGAGGCATGGTTGAAGGCGAATATATAGGATGTTTTGCTATTACAGAAGTAGAGTCAGGTTCCGATGTTTTTCAAATGCAAACTAAAGCAACAAAAGATTGTGATGAATACATATTAAATGGGAACAAAATGTTTATATCTAATGCACCAATTGCAGATGTTTTTGTTGTTGTTGCTAAAACAGAAAATGAAGAAGGTAAAGAAACTCTAACAGCATTCTTTGTAGAAAAAGATTTTCCCGGTGTTTCAATAGGTAAGAAGATTTCCAAGATGGGCTTAGAAGCTTGTCCGATGGCTGAGTTGTGCCTTAACAACTGTAGGGTACCTAAAGAAAATATTATATATAAAGAACATAAAGGCATGAAAGTTGCTAATTATGCACTGCAAATGGAACGTGTATTTGAGTTTGCGAGTCATATAGGAGCAATGGAAAGACAGATGGAGAAATGCATTAAATATGCCAATGAAAGAAAACAATTTGATAAGCCAATTAAGGAGTATCAATCAATTAGTAATAAGATTGTAGATATGAAGGTAAAAATTGAGCTTGCTCAGTTACTTTTATTTAAGATTGCTTGGAAAGCTGATCACAAGAAAAATATCTTTTTAGATTCTTCAATTTTTAAATTATTTGTAAGTGAAAGCTATGTAGCAACATGCTTGGATACGATACAAATTCATGGTGCTTATGGTTATTCAAAAGAATATGGTTTAGAAAGTGAATTAAGAGATTCTATAGCGTCGACTATTTACTCAGGAACATCAGAAACACAAAGAAATATTATATTTAGTTTAATTGATATTATTTAGGAGGGGTCCCTTTGAAAATAGTTGTTTGTATAAAGAGTGTAAGAGCAACACTTGTTTTGCAACCTAGCAAAAAGTATGCAATTAATCCTTATGATATTTGTGCTTTAGAGGAAGCTGTAAAGCTTAAGAAGAGTAAACAGGCAGAAGTGATTTGTTTACTCATGGGTGTGGTAGATCAAAGAATAGCTGCCGAACTTAAGAAATTTGGTGCTGATCGTATTATTTTTGTTTCAGATAAGAAGTTTGCAGGCGCAGATACATTAGCTACAACCTATACTTTAAGTAAGGCGATTAATAAAATAGGTCAAGTGGATTTAATTCTTTGTGGTGATCATGCAATAGATGGTGAAACAGGACATGTAGGGGCTGGACTTGCTAAGCGATTAGGTTTTGATTTCTTGAGTAATGTAGATTACTTGGAAGTAGAAGAAGAACGCTTAAGATGCATTTGTAGGGATAAAACATACCGTTATACTTATGAAATTGAAAGCGGGATAATACTTTCTGTAGTAAATTGTATGGTTAAAGAAGTAACACTTTCTATTATGCAACTAAAACGTATAAATTCAGTAGCTTATGAGGTCTGGGATGCAAATGAGCTAGACGTAGATGGGGAAAGATGCGGCCTTCTAGGGTCATGCACTAAAGTTGCAGGTGTAGAAGAAATGGATAAGCGTAATGCTAGAAATGCTACCGTACTTAATATGGAAAATCAAGAAGACATAAAGCAGTTGCTACAGGTATTAAGGAGGAGGTAGATAGCTTGGATATAAAAGAACAATTGGGACAAATTGTAGTTATTGGTGATTTACATGGAGATATCGAATTTGATCAGCAAGTAACAAGTATTGCCGCATCAATAGGTGGGCATTGGAATAAACAAGTGCTTTTTATTCAATTAAGTGATATGAGTGATGGAGCTTTAGGATCTTACTTTGATTATGGTGTTGATAAAATTATAAAAATAGATCATGAGCAACTTAATATGAGACAAATCAATGACATTATATTAGAAGAAATTAAAGTATTATCACCTGTACTTATTTTAACAGGTAGTAGCAAACAAAATTGTGAGATGGCAACTAATATAGCTACTGCCTTAGAAATTGGTTTGGTTGCAGAGTGCATTGCGATTAAGATGGATCAAGGTGATAGAAAACTAAGGTTTTCTAGAGCAGCAATTAGTTCATCAGTTATTGCAGATATTATTTGTGATGGATGCGATATACAGATGAGTACAGTAAAAAAAGATTGTTTTATTGCACAATGCATGCCATGTGATCATCAAGAAAAGTCAATTATACATAAGGTTGTCAAAAATCATAATGCTAATGAGGTAAAATATAAGCTTATTGACAAAGTATCTATAGAAACTGTAAACGAAAGATCTAAGTTAGATAGCAAAGTTATTATTGGTGTAGGACGTGGTGCTATTAAGTTTATGCCTCGCATTAAAAAACTTGCAGATGTACTACAGGCAGAGATTGGTGTTACAAGACCTTTAGTTGATGAAGGACTAGCACTTCATAGTCAGCAAATTGGACAATCAGGTAAGTCTATTAAACCTAATTTATATATTGCATTAGGTGTTTCAGGTGCGTCTCAACATGTTGTAGGGATGTTAAATGCAAATAAGGTTATTGCAGTTAATACTGATGAAGAAGCACCTATTAAAAAATATTGTGACTACTTTATTAATTTAAATGCAGAAGAATTTATCAATAATATTTTAAAAGAATGTGAAAAATAGGAGGAAACAAAAATGGAAGAAATTATGGAGAAATTATTAGCTTATGTAACAAAGTCAACAAACTCAAAGGAAATTTATAGTACAGATAATATTTTTGAAAAAGGCCTTGTGCATTCATTATTTGCAATGCAACTTATTTTATATATTGAAAAAGAATTTGATATTGAGCTTGAGGATGAAGAACTTGATTTTGATAAAATTAAATCAGTTAAAGATATTACTGAACTTGTTTATTCGAAAATGTAAGTAAACAGGATATATGATAAGGTGGGATAAAAATGCAAATAGAAAAGATAGGCGTTGTGGGAGCAGGTAATATAGGTTCTAGTCTTGCGCATAGTTTAATGCTTTATAATAAAAAAATCGTATTGGTAGACGTTTCAGAAGAGGTATTAGAAAGATCAAAAAAAAACATCAAGCAATCGTTAAGATTTGCTCATATGTATCTTAAAAGAAAAGAAAAGTTTGATGCTAATTTAATCGATAATATTACCTTTACAACAGATATGAATGCATTAAGAGAGTGTGATTTTATAGTAGAAAATGTGACAGAAAATTGGGAAATTAAAGAGAAAGTATATAGACAATTGGATCAAATCTGTAGAAAAGATGTGTGCTTTGGTGTAAATACCTCTTGTATTTCTATTACAAAAGTAGGTGCTATTACAACAAGACCAGAGCGGGTAATTGGCATGCACTTTATGAATCCAGTTTATTTAAAGCCATGTGTAGAGGTAATTAAAGGTTATCATACATCTGAATCTACTATTGCAGAAATTGAAGCCTTTTTAGAGAGTGTAGGAAAATATGCAGTAATTGTAAATGATTTTCCAGGGTTTGTATCAAATAGAATCTCTCATTTGTTTATGAACGAAGCAGTATTAGCTATTCAAGATAGTGTTGCACAACCTAAGGAAGTGGATACTATTTTTAAAGATTGTTTTAATCATAAAATGGGACCATTAGAAACAGCTGATTTAATAGGTTTAGATACAGTATATAATTCGCTAATTGTACTATATGAAAGCTATCATGACAGTAAATACCGTCCAGCGCCATTATTAGCTAAAATGGTTGATGCAGGTTTATTAGGCGTAAAAACAGGAAAAGGTTTTTATACATATACTGATTAGTGATAGTAGCTAAGTATAAATGGAGGGATCTAAAATGATTCAAGACTTATCAAATGATGCATATGAGCTCATTCGAACATTTAATAGTACAGAAGTGCCAGTAGCAAATGAAAGATTGGTATATGAGTACTTTGAAGAAAATGCAAAAAAATATCCAGATAAAGTAGCATTATTTTTCAAAGGAGAATCTTTATCTTATAAGGAGGTAAATGAAGCAGCTAATCAACTAGCTAATAAATTAGTAGCAGATGGCGTTAAACCAGATGATATTGTTGGTATTATGTTAGAACGCTCTTTTGAGATGATCATTAGTATATTAGCTATTTTAAAGGCAGGAGCTGCCTATTTACCAATTGATCCCCGACATCCTAAAGACAGAATAGAATATTACATACAAAATAGTAAGGTGCAAATAGTACTTACTTCTGAGCAGTATATCCAAGATGAAAAAATACAAGAAGTAAAATATATTTTATGGGAAAAAGCTAATGAATGGGTAGGAAATAGCAAGGATAATCTAGTAAGACGTGCACAAACTAACAATTTAGCTTATATTATTTATACATCTGGTTCTACGGGCATGCCAAAAGGGGTTATGATTGAACATGGTGGACTAATAAATCGTTTAACTTGGATGATTAACAATTTTGCATTTGATGAGGAAGCTGTTTTTCTTCAAAAGACTACTTATGCCTTCGATGTATCTGTATGGGAACTTTTGTGTTGGGGAATGGTTGGTGCTAAGTTAGCTATTATGGAGCCAAATAAAGAGAAGAATCCAAGGTCAATTGTAAAGATGATTGAGCAATACAAGGTTACAGTATTGCATTTTGTCCCATCAGTATTGGAGTTGTTTATAAGTTATACAGAGTATAAATTTGATTTAGACCGTATCAAAACACTAAAATATGTAGTAGTTAGTGGAGAAGAGTTAACACTAGTTACAGCTAAAAGGTTTAATGCACTTTATAAACCACACCATGAGATTGCTTTGTGGAATTTATATGGACCAACGGAAGCAACTATTGATGTAACTAGCTTTAATTGCGATGAACTAGATGATAGTTTTGAACGTGTACCTATTGGTAAACCTGTATGGAATACTAAACTCTATGTACTCGACGAAAATATGAATATATTACCAGTAGGGAAAAAAGGTGAATTATTTATTGGTGGTATCCAAGTGGCAAGAGGGTACTACAATAATGAAAAACTAACGGCAGAACTTTTCATGACTAATCCTCTTAACCCCGATGAGATGATTTACAAAACAGGTGATTTAGTGATGTGGAATGAACATGGCTTCATCGATTACTATGGAAGAATAGATTCTCAAATTAAGATTAGGGGACTACGTATTGAATTAGGTGAAATAGAATCTCACATTACGCAATACCAAGGTATTACAAAAAGTGTTGTAATTGTAGATGAACGTAATTTAGTTAATAAGTATTTAGTTGCCTTTTATACTGGAGAACAAGAAATAGATGAAAGACAACTTAGTGAGTTTTTAGCTAAGAGCATTCCAGAATACATGATGCCTACTAAATTTATCTATATTAATCAGTTTGATACGACCTTAAATGGAAAGCTAGATAGAAAGTCACTTGTAAAACTATATGAAACTAAATATCTTGTATAAATTTGAATTATTAGGTGGTAAAAGATGTTAAATGATGATAAAAAGTGTGAAGTAACGGAAAGTTGTCAGTTAAGTACAACAGAACAAGAGTTAATTAAAATATGGGGTGAAGATCAAATCTTTGATAGTGATGCTATTCAAGTAAATGATAACTTCTTTGAACTAGGAGGCAACTCTATTATTGCGATTAAGATTATAGTTCGTATAAAAACATATTTTGGGATTGCTCTTTCACCTAAAATATTGTTTGAAGCACCTACTGTAGCTGAATTAGCTACAGTAGTAGATCGTTTGATAGGACCTAGCGATAATCTTAATAAAGATGAAGTTAGGGAGGAGTTTGAAATATGATGAGCATAGAGCAATTTATAAGTTCACTTTCAGCTAAAAATATCCGCATTTGGATAGATGGAGAAAAATTAAGATGTGATGCTCCTAAGGCTGAATTAACTCCTCAGTTACGTAGCGAATTAGTAGAGCGTAAAGGTGAAATTATACATTTTTTAAAAGGGTTACATCAAGGTGAAGAGCGAGTAGTGACTAAGGTTAACCGTAGTCAAGATTTAGAACTTTCTTTTGCACAAGAACGCCTATGGTTTTTGGATCAGTTAGTACCAGGAAATGTGGCTTATAACAATTCAGTGGCTTGGTGTTTAAATGGTGAAATAGATTCAATAGCTTTAAAGAAAAGTTTACAAAGTCTAGTAGATCGTCATGAGACACTCAGAACTACTTTTGAACTTAAAGAAAATAGACCTATACAGAAAATTCATACTAATGTGACACTGAGCTTTAAAGAGGTAGACCTAAGTAAAGAAAATAGAATGCGTCAAGAAGAATTAGTGAATAGTATGGTAATTAATGAAGCAAGAACACCTATGAATTTAAAAAATGGTCCTTTATTTAGAGGAATGCTTATTAAATTACAGCCTTATGAACATATTTTAATGTTAAATCCACATCATATTATTTCAGATGGATGGTCATGGTCAGTACTCTTTAAAGAATTAGAAGAGATGTATTTAAGCGAAGTAGAAGGTAAAACTGCAGCATTAGAGCCACTTGAGATCCAATATGCAGATTTTGCTATGTGGCAAAAAGAATACTTGAAAGGTGATGTTTTGGAGCAGCACTTATCTTATTGGAAAGATAAGTTATTTGGAGCACCTGCTTTATTAGGTTTACCTTGTGATTTTCCTAGGCCTAAGTTGCAAACATATAATGGCAAGAGAAAGTATATTCAAATACCTAAAGCATATACGCAACAATTAAAAGAGATAAGCATTGAAAAAAATGTTTCTTTATATATGATTTTATTAACCTTTGCAAACTTATTATTTTATGCTTATACAGGGAGTGAGGATCTTTGTATTGGCACACCTGTAGCAAGTCGTAATCAAAAAGAATGTGAATCTATATTTGGTTTCTTTGTAAATACATTAGTATTACGTAATCAAATTCACCAAGATATGACATTTGATGAACTACTTATTGAAGTAAGAGAAACTTGCTTGGAGGCATTTGAACATCAAGAAATTCCCTTTGAAAAGCTAGTAGAAGAATTGAATGTAGATCGTAATACAAGCTATTCACCTGTAGTACAAACGATGTTTGTCTTACAAGATGTAAAGGAAGCTGATTTTAAAATCAAGGGCATTGAAGTGGAACCTTATGTTTTTGATAGAAAGACAAGTCGCTTTGAATTAGAAATTTATTTATGGGAATCTGGAGAACAGTTAGAAGGTTACTTTGAATATAATACTGATTTATTTAAAGAAACTACCATTGAAAGAATGATGGCTAATTTTCTATATATTATAGATATGATTCCAAACCATAGAAATGAACCAATTGGACAGCTAATGTTTATCTCAGAAAGAGAATATAAAGATGTAGTATACGATTTTAATGAAACAGCATGTAGTTATGATGAAAATGAAACGATGCATGGACTCTTTAGTAGACAAGCAGTCAGATGTCCAGAACAGATTGCTATTATTTCTGATCAAGAACAGATGACTTATGAAGCGCTTGAGCAAAGGTCAAATCAATTAGCACAGCTACTTATAAAAAATGGTGTGAAACCAGGTTGCCTAGTAGCAGTTAATATGGAACGTTCTATGGAGTTGATTGTAAGTGTTTTGGCTATTTTAAAGTGTGGAGCAGCATATGTCCCTTTTGAGCCTTATTTACCAGATGAAAGATTGAACAAGATTTTATCTGGTTTAAGTGTACAGCATATAATTACGGATAAAAATAATGTATATAGATTACAACGCTTAGGTTTAGAAAAGAGTACATACTTTATCGTCGTAGATGACGAATTTGAACTAGATGGAAAAATGATTGGTAAGAACCAAATAGATGCAGAACCTATAAGCCATGTAGGAGTACAAGTTGACTCAATGTCAAATGCGTATATTATTTTTACATCAGGATCAACAGGAACACCTAAAGGTGTTGTAGTCAAACATCGTCCAGTTATTAACTTAATTGAATGGGTCAATAAATCCTTTCAGATAGGGACAAATGATAAGGCGTTATTTGTTACTTCCATTGGATTTGACTTATCTGTATATGATATATTTGGTATTTTAGCAGCAGGAGGCACTATACGATTAGCAAAAAGTGATGATTTAAGAGAACCAAAACGTTTGTTGGAAATCTTGGTTAATGAAAGAATTACACTTTGGAACTCTGCGCCACAGGCTTTACAGCAACTAGTACCATTCTTTGAACAGATTATTTGTAAAGGTAATATATTAAAACATGTCTTTTTAAGTGGCGACTGGATTCCATTAACATTGCCTGCAGAGATTAAAACTTATTTTAAAGAGGCACAAGTTATTTCATTAGGAGGAGCAACAGAAGCAACGGTTTGGTCTAACTATTATCCTATTAGTAGAATTGAAAAAGAATGGGTAAGCATTCCTTATGGTAAACCTATACAAAATGCCAAGTATTATGTATTAGATAAAAACTTGAGACCATGTCCAATCGGTGTAAAAGGTGACTTATATATAGGAGGTAGTTGTTTGGCTTCAGAATATATTAATGATGAGGCATTAACACAAAGTAAGTTTATTCCTAATCCATTCGTACCCGGTGAATATATGTATCGTACAGGAGATCTATCTAGATGGTTTGTTGATGGTAACTTAGAGTTTTTAGGTCGTAGTGATTTCCAAGTTAAGATTAGGGGTTATCGTATAGAATTGGGTGAAATAGAAAGTTGTTTATTACAACAAGATGGAATAAAAGAAACAATTGTCATTGATATTGAGCAAAATGGAACAAAGTGCTTATGTGCTTATTATACAGCTAATGAAACTATTGAAACAGGTAAACTAAAGTTGTTACTTAGCAAACAGTTACCAGACTATATGATTCCAGCTTATTTTATGAAACTTGAAAAGATTCCAATGACTTCAAATGGAAAGGTAGACAGAAAGAAACTACCTAAACCAAAAGCTGAAACTGATATAAGTGTATGTTATGAAACGCCTACTAATGAAGTAGAAAAGCAAATCTTTGAGATTTGGAAGGCGGTATTAGAATGCAGTAATTTTGGGATTAATGATAACTTCTTCATGATAGGTGGGCATTCTTTAAGAGCAACTGTAGTAATTGGTAGAATTCATCAACTTTTAAATGTAGATATCCCATTAAGAGAGTTTTTTGATACACCGACTATTAAAGGATTAGCTAACTATACGATTGACAAGAGAAAAAACGGTGAAAATGTTTATGAAGTGATCCCACAATTATCAGAGGCACCATATTATGAAGTGGGACCAGCTCAGAGTTACCTTTTGAATTACCATAGTGAAGAAAGAGTTACTGTTTTTAATGAAGCAAGAGTAATGGAAGTGGAAGGAAAACTTAATTATATTCAAGTGGAAAAGGCATTCAAGCAGCTTATAGAACGTCAAGAGTCACTTAGGTCTAGATTTATCAAGATTGATGGGCGTTATGTTCAGGAGGTTGTCGATGCTGAAGAGTTAGACTTTAAAGTAAGAATTGTGGAAGAGACAGATCCAGTTAAAGTACGCTATTTAATCGATCACTTTGTAAGACCGTTTAAACTTAATCAAGCACCACTTTTTGAAGTTAAAATTATTAGAATATCAGATGATAAGAATATTTTAATGTTTAATGTAGATCACACAATATTTGACGCTGTTTCACTTTTCGTATTTGTTAAAGAGTTCTGTAAATTATATGAAGGTGAGTATCTTCAACCACTTAAAATTCAATATAAGGATTTTGCAGCATGGAAAATAAAACGCGTAAAAGGTCCCATTATTCAAAAGCAAGAGGCATATTGGAGTGAAATATATGCAACACCAAGTCCAGATTTAGATATACCAGCGGATGGAGAACGTACGCAAGGTATGCTCTACACAGGAGATGATATTTTCTTTAAGTTAGATGATAGATTGTGTAGTAAGCTAAAGGAAATTGCTGTACAAAAGGGCGTAAGTTTATACATGATTATTATGTCTAACATTAAATTATTGTTATATAAATATACAGGAAAGACCGATATATCTGTGGGGAGTGCTGTAGCGGGAAGAGTAAATGTTGAACTGGATAATATTATTGGTGCATTTATTAACATGGTCGGAATTCGTACATACTTTAAAGAAGATATGAGCTTTGTAGACCTTCTTGAGGATGTTAAAGAGAAGACACTAGGGGCTTTTGAAAATTCAGAGTATCCAATTTTTTCTCTTATCAAAAAATTAGGTGGTAAAAAACCTTATACAGTGTTATTACTATGGGAAAATGCAGAAACAGTCAACTTCAGCATTGAAGGTCTTAAATTTAAGGAATTACCTTTAGACTATGAAGCTACTACTTATGAGATGATGTTTTCTATAAAAGAAATTGATGATAGTTTAGATATTCGGTTAAGTTATGCAAAGAATTTGTTTGATAGAAAAAGAATAGAAGATATAAGAGATTATTTCATAAACTGCATAAAGGATACTAGTGAAAACTTAGATATGCTATTAGGAAATTTTCAACTTAGAAAATAGGGAAAAGGAGATGCTACAATTTTGTAACATCTCCTTTTTAGGGTGATTACTTCACTAAATTAAAAAGTTAAGTGCGATTTTCTAAAATATACCATACTTACCTGTTATGCTATCTTTAAATAATGGTAAGTGTGGTGGGTAGAAAGTAAATAATATGAAAAGAAAAATTATCAATATAACTGTACCTATTGTTATAATTGAATTTAGACCTTTGTAATACTTATAAAAATGAAGACCTATTAGTTGACCAAATAATAGAGCTAAAAATAATAATAAAATATCAACTATTAAGAATTCTACTCCAAAAGCTCTAGTATAAAAATAAAATAGTAGTGGGATTGTTATTAAGGCCGTAAGTAATGCTACTAAAGCACCTGTAAACCACTTATTTATATCAATATTATTTATTTTCCCAACTACAAGATAATAAACTGTCCACCATAGGATTATAGGTAAAAGAACCATTTTTAAATGTTCCCAAACACTTTCATTTACTGGTGCTATAGTACCAATTATTATATTATCACCAGTAAAGTCATATAAAAAATGCAAACAGGAACCAACTAAAAAAAGGATTGGAATTCCTATAAGAATCCATTTCGCTGGTGAAGATAGTGTTTTGTAACTCATAAAATTCCTCTATAATATTAATAATTTACATAATTGTATATGATAAAATAATTTAATTTATTCTTATATCGTAATTATATTGATAATCTTATCTATTGAAAGGCACGTTATATTGTACATATGATTGAAAGTAATTAATAATATAGAGAAAAAAACTCAATTTAGAATTGCAAATAGATTAGCTTTATTCAGTAGGTTTATTGTTTTGAAAATAATCCTTATTTTTTACCCAGAATTACTACCTGATAATAGTAAGATAAGAATTTTCTTTACAAGTCAATGAATATGGGATATTAAATAATTCAGAATATGCAGTTACTGGTAGTAAAAAGATAGTAACAGGGCTAATTATGACTATGGTTAATATTATTACAAAGTATGTAGGAAGTTCAACAGCTTGAGATAGTCGAACCTTTAATAATTAGGATAAGAAAGTATTGTTGATAGAAGGGTATGTATTTAGCTATTGTGAGAATGTTATACTGGATATAGAGGATGCGGAGGTTGATTATATTATTCCGTATAGTTAGGGTGGAAAGACAGAACTAAGTATGAGCTTAAGTATTTCAAAAGGAGATTACTATAATGGATATTAAAATCAGAAGAGTGTCTATAGAAGACTTAGATGATGTAGCAGAAGTAGAAGCAAGATGTTTTCCAGAGGCAGAGGCTGCTATGAAGGCGTTATTCGAACAACGGATTAAGACATTCCCAGAAAGTTTTTTTGTAGCTGAAATTGATGGGAAAATAATTGGGTTTATAAATGGAGCAATAATCAATGAAACGGCTATATATGATGAACTATTTATTGATGCTACACTACATGTTCCAGATGGAGATTACCAAACTATCTTTGGGCTTGACGTGATACCAGAGTATTGCAATCAAGGAATTGCTGCACAATTAATGAATCATATGATAGAAGTATCAAAATTAAAGGTGCGCAAAGGTGTTATTTTAACATGTAAAGAGAAGCTCATTCATTACTATTCAAAGTTTGGTTTTGAAAATAAGGGTGTTTCAAAATCCGAACATGGCGGTTCTGAATGGTATGATATGCTTTTAGAGTTTTAAAGAAAAATACAAATGGTTTTACCAAATAATAAGGTTTAGAAATTATTATTGTGATGCTAAGCTAACCCAAAAGTAGGTTTGCTTATGAAGTGGGAACATCTTTAGTTTGATAATCTGATACAGGCAACAAATATAAGTTATATATTTGAAAATTAATGATATTAAGGTATACTTATCTTAAGTAAATACATGTTTAAAAATGACTTTGCATTTTGTGTAGAGTCATTACGTATTTTTAGGGCATTTTTGAAAATTTGGAGGTAATGATTATGGATTATAGCTATGGTGTTATTACTGCTGTTACATAGAGGCTAGTAGCAGAATTTTTAAGAAGACATAATTATAAGGCTGGTTTTAATATAATGGAGTTACATCCTTGCTCAGGAATGTATGATTGTTTATCAATATTCATCAGTAATGATACATTTCCAGGTCGTCATATTTTTGATTTTAATCAAGGAAGCGGGAATTTCCATGTTTTTAGAGCATGGGATAGACTTTCAAAAAATTTCGAGGAAATAGGATGGCCTGATAAGAATAGTTACGTTAGCTCATTTTTATGTGCTAGTGACACTAGTGAAGTTATCGATGATTTGGAGGTTTTAATAGGTACTCCTAGTTATGAACATAAAGGATTACCCAAAATGACACCTAAAGTTTTTATGATAATAATAATTGCAAATCTATTACAAAGACATGCTTTAGGAAGAGAAATTGTTGATATCATGGGTGCATTAAATGATAGCAGTTGGGGTAGGGATGAGGTTAAAGATTTTAGTAAAGTCTAAGTACAAATACCTGAAAAAAACAGTTATGATGGAATGGCTAAAGTAGCAATAAATTTTTGGATAATAAAATATGCAAGTTCAGAAGGTAGTAATAAACGAGAAACAAAATAATTATAGATTTGAGGGGTGGTATATATGTCTATAACAATCCTGAAGTTTATATTGATTTATGGAAGGAATATAAAGGTAGAAAATCCCTAGCGGCGATAGTGAATAATTTAGACAAGATGATAATGACTTAACAAAATTGGTTTATATAAGTAAGTGGTTAGGTTATAGTAAAATAAAAAGACTATTTATCGGAGGAGTTTCTATGGAAAAGACAAGTGAATAAAATAATTTGTATGAGCATTCTTAAAATACTCATATAAAGATTTAGAAGAATTATTTAAAAAGGCAAAAACAAAAGAAAAGCAAGATTTCTATATTACTCTATCTGATATTATACTTCAAAAGGAACAAGAAAGAGTGATAGGTAAAAATAGAAGAACTTAGAGATGATATTTTAGATGTTGAAGAGGCTTTAATTAATCTTGAAAAAGTGAGAAATATATCTTCTGCTTTTATTGATCCTAACATTGCCAATGATTTTGCTATAGTTACGGACTATATAAAAATGTTTTTTCTAGTTGACGTTAAAAATTTTGAGAAGATTAATAGAATTTTAGCAAATAACAAAAAGGATTTTAAATTAATTTATGAATTTGTAGAGGAAACAGATGGATTTATACCTGTTGCTTCATATAGAAAGAGTCTAGACTATTATACTAAACCTATATTTGAAAATAATCATAAAAGAAAGCACTTAGATTTTAAAGATATATATCATGCGATTATCAAAGATCCGATTGCTAACTCTTGTGAAATATATAAATCTATTTTACTTACAGGTTCTAATGCTTCAGGGAAATCTACATTTTTGAAAACTGTCGCTATAAACTCTATTTTGGCACAGACTATTTATACATGCTTAGCCAGGGATTATAAATCATGTTACTTTAAGACATACACTTATATGGCACTAAGAGATGATATTATAAGCAATGATAGTTATTATATTGTAGAAATTAAATCTTTAAAAAGAATTATAGAGAATGTTAATAGTAGCATTCCCTGCTTATGTTTTATAGATGAAATATTACGAGGAACAAATACTGTTGAAAGAATAGCAGCATCTAGCGAAGTTTTAAATTATATTGCTAAATGTAATTCTTTATGTATAAGTGCAACGCATGATTTGGAACTTACCAGTATTCTTCACGGAGTTTATGAAAATTATCATTTTCAAGAGAATGTCGATAATGGCGAGATTACTTTTGATTATAAATTATACGAAGGGAAATCTGAAACAAGAAATGCTATAAAGTTGCTTAATATCATGGGGTATAGTGATGACATTGTATCTAGAGCAGAAAGTAGAGCAACTGAGTTTGTAGAAAATGGAGTATGGAAGGTAGTTTAGAAATACGATTTATGTACATTAGAAAGGAGATAGATATGGATACAAATGAAATATTTTTTACGATTTTTAAACCCTCTTTATATTTTATTATTTTTATAATTGTCCTTATGATTGTTGGTGTTGCATTACGAGTTTTATATGTAAATGCAAAATATAAAAATTCAAAATACAAAGGAGATAGTGGGAATAGCTTATTAAAGGCAATTTCCAATGCAGGAAATTATGGGGAATATTTGACTTTTACAGCTCTTGAAAAACTTCAAGGTGGCAATAAAATTTTATCTAATGTCTATATCCCAAGGGAAGATGGAACTACAACAGAAATAGGTTTGATAATGCTGAATAAATCAGGAATATATGTTTTTGAATCAAAAAATTATAGTGGATGGATATTTGGAGATGAAAATAACAAAAATTGGACACAATCATTGAATGGAAAAGTTAAGAATAAATTTTACAATCCAGTATGGCAGAATAAGGCCCATATAAGTGCATTAATGAAGCTGCTTAGAGATATTGATAGTAATTATTTTTACTCATATATAGTGTTTAGTGAACGATGTGAGCTGAAAAAAGTCTTTGTGGCATCCCAAAATGTGTATATCGTAAAGAGAAATGCGTTGCTTCCAAAATTAAAGAAAGATATTAATGGCAAAAAGAATATTTTATGAGGTAATGAAATTACTAGAATATATGAGGTTTTAAAAAGTCATTCTTTGGCTGATAAATCAGTTAAAGAGAAACATATTGAAAATATTAAAAGCAAATCACATGTATAAGTTTCCAATAATTATATTTAATGATGGAGATTCGTAATGTTATAAATAAACTAATAGGCTATGTATGCTCAATTGAGAAATGAGGATTTTATATGGAAACTTTATCAAAGTTAATATCGGTTTTGTTATTATGCTTAGTTATAATTACTGGATGTAGCACAAGTAAGCAAAAACTTCCACAAGAAAGACCAAAAGATTTCGGATTTATATTAAATTATGGAATAGGTGCAAAAAATCAATTGGATACCTTTAAAGGAACCTATACGAAGGATATGATTGGTGAACAGCCTATAACAACAAATCTTAAATTATCTGATGAAGAAATGGATGAAATTTATTCAATTATGAGAGATATCAATATATGTAGTTATCCTGACGATTTTAAACCTAAAAGTAGTACAAGTACAAAACCCTTCAATACATATTCTATAAAAGTATTATTTGACAATAAAGAAAAGAATATATACTGGGATGAAGATAATTTATCAGTAAGTAAGGATGCTGTGGAGTTAAGGAATTTATTTGATAAAATTCATAAGATTATATCGGGTAAGGAAGAATTTAAGGTTTTACCAAATCCCCAGAATTCTTATGAGTAGGGATAAAGCCAGCATACATAAATTAGAGTTTGTATTTATAAGATAACAAAAATTTTAGGAGAAAAAATAAAAATGTTGTATTTATTAAGTTTTATATTTGCGCTATGTTCTTTTGGATTAGCGGTCATAATTATTAAGGAAAAAAATCATATTTTTTTATGATCGCTTCCGTGTATATTATTATGGTTATAGTCTTAGCAATATCCGCACAGAAGGTTGGTGTATTTGGATTATATGGTGTGTTTGGAATAGTACCATTTATCATGAGATTTAGAAGAAGAAAAGGTTAAGATTAAAGACTAAGACTACTTGCCATTAATTATAATGATTAATGGTTTTGAAGATAAAAAGCATTCAACTTTGATGAAAGAGTTGAATGCTTTTTATTATGGGTAAATGATAAGAAAATAACTATATATAGTTTGATTTTTTCAACATTTTAAGAAGGTTAAGATTTTATAAAAAGCAGGATAGGATAAGTTTTAATAGTTTATATCATTGAGGAGTTAAAATCTATTTGTTAAAATGAAACCAAAAGGAAAGCAGGTAACCAAAGAATGATTAAAGTAAATATTGGGGGGTGTAATAATCATCATCCACAAAACTTTATGATACGTCATATGAATGGCAGTAAGGATTATCTTTTGCTATTAACTAAGACAGAGACATCTTTTATCATTGATGGAAAGGAATACGAAACACCACCAGGAACTTTTGTTTTGTTTGATAGGAATGTCCCTTGTAGCTATTGTAATAAAAGAGGAGAGTATGTAAATGATTGGCTACATTTTGATTTTGTAGGGGAAGCTCATTGTTTTCATCAACTGAAAATACCATTGAATAGGCCAGTGATTCTTTATGATATACCTTCTATTTCAATGCTAATAAGCTCAGTGATTAATGAAGTATATTCCAATGGCAGTTATAAAGAAGAAGTATTAAATCATTATATGCATATTTTACTTTATCGTTTGTCTGAACAAATTCAAAATGGGAAAGATACAGTGAAATCCCATCCAATGTATTTGAAGTTGGTTGACTTACGGTCAAAAATATATAATGAACCTCAGCTAAGTTGGTCTATTGACATGATGTGCAGGGAGCTTAATATAAGCCAATCATATTTTCAGCATTTGTATAAAAACACCTTTCATGTTAGCAGTATGAATGATGTCATTAATGCCAGAGTTGAACAAGCAAAATTTTATCTTTTACAATCAGTGATTTCTATTAGCACCATTGCAGAAATTTGTGGTTATAAAAATGAAATCCATTTTTCAAGGCAGTTTAAAAAACATACTGGACTGTCTCCAAGGGAATATAGAGAAAAGATGATTGTAAAGAAAAACTAAATAGGTAGCTGACTGCTGGGTAAAGGTTTTTAATGTTGAAAATGGAGTTTTAATGATCTTGCACAACGCAAGTTGAAATATAAGCTAAAGTATAGATATGAATGAAAGGAAAGAGAAAATGGATGAATTAATATGGGCAGAGAAGGTCTCGGAAAAAATCAAGAAAAAGGTTGAACTTGTGGCAGAACGAAACAAAAATAAAATTCCTTATACTACGAAAGACGGCTCCTTTGACGATATGTCTCAAGGTAATATTTGTTGGTGGACTAATGGGTTTTGGGGAGGCATCATGTGGCAACTGTATCACGGTACAAAAAATGAAATGTTTCGTGAAATTGCAGAAGAAAATGAGAAAAAGCTAGATCAGAATTTAATGGAGCCACAGGGGCTTGACCATGACAATGGATTTAAATGGCTTCCTACTGCTGTAGCAAATTATAGATTAACAGGCAATTTAAAGTCACGTAGCAGAGGACTTTTAGCAGCGAATAATCTTGCAGGGCGATTTAATCCTGTTGGCTCTTTTATCCGTGCTTGGAACGGTGATGATGATGGCAGAGTAGCCGGCTGGGCTATTATTGATTGTATGATGAATCTGCCTCTTTTATATTGGGCGTCTAAGGAGATAAATGATCCTCGTTTTATGCAGATTGCTACTATCCATGCAGATACTGCAGTGAAATACTTTGTTAGGGAAGACGGTTCTGTGAATCATATTGTTGAATTTAACCCTGCAACTGGAGAATTTGTAAAGACATATGGAGGACAAGGATATGGAGAAGGGTCCTGCTGGACAAGAGGCCAAGCCTGGGCACTATATGGCTTTGCTCTAAGTTATAAGCATACTAAGAAAAAACTTTACCTAGATACAGCTAAAAAAGTGGCAAATTATTTTATAGAGCACATTTGGGAAAATGGATTAGTTCCGGTAGATTTTTGTCAGCCTAAGGATTGCAGTTTAGAGGATTCTACAGCAGCGGTAATTGCTGCAAGTGGTATGTTAGAAATTGAAAAATCGGTTTCTAAGGAAGAAAAGAAGATTTATCATGAGGCAGCAATTGGTTTGTTACAAGCTCTTGAAAAAGAAAGATGTAACTGGGATGATAATATTGATAATATTCTTGAAAAGTGTACAGCTGCATTTCATGATAAAGAACATGAATTCTCAATTATTTATGGAGATTATTTTTTCATAGAAGCAATATGGAAGTTGACAGGTCAGGAGTTATTCCTATGGTAAAAAAGGGGGACTAGTAAAATGATATTTAAGCCTAAAACATTGGACTTTCATTTAAGTCCATACACAGGATTAACTAGGCAAAGCTGGATTGAAGCCTGTGAATATCTTTTAACAGGTATTTTTAATAATATAAAATCCATTCATGATCCAGTTATTATGCCAAGAAAAGAAACTGAGATTACTTATCCTCATAAAAATGCAACGGGAGCACAAAAAGAAATAGAGATAAAAGCAGAGATATTTGAAGGTCTTGCCAGATCCTTTTTTATAGCAGCTCCATTAATTCATGACAATCCAGATAGCACTATTTGTGGTTATAAGATTAGAGATTATTATAAAGAACAGGTACTACGTGCTTGTACTAAAGGGGACAGTAATTCAGTGGGAAGTTATGAGGAACTGCAGGAATTGACAGGTAATTCAAGTCCTTATAGTACCTTTCAACAGACCGTAGAAACTTGTGCCTTAGTGGTATGCTTATGGAGTTGCAAAAGTGAAATTTGGGACACGTATACCAAAGAAGAAAAGGATATTATAGCTAAATTTTTGACTAGTTTTGCTCATGCAAGCACAGTTCCACAAAACTGGCGCTTATTCAATATGCTAGATATGGCCTTTTTATATAAAGTGGGCTATCCAATTGATGAAGAGATTATGAAGGATCATGCTCAGACCATTCTTAATTATTATGCAGGAGATGGATGGTATCGTGATGGTCATTCCTTTGACTACTATTCTTGCTGGGCTTTCAATGTTTATACTCCTATTTGGAACTTATGGTACGGTTATGAAAAAGAACCTTACCTTGCCCAAAGGTTTGAAGAGAATTCTAATAAGCTTATGGAAACCTATGGAGATTATTTTGATAGAGATGGCTTCACTAATATGTGGGGAAGAAGTAATGTTTACAGGAATGCTGCTACTAGTTCTTTTGATGCTAACATGCTTCTTAAGAATTCTACAGCAAATCCAGGGCTGGCAAGACGTATTGCGTCAGGTTCCTTGCTCCAATTTTTAACTAGGGAAGACTTTCTTTTTAATGGAATTCCCACTATGGGATTTTATGGACAATTTACACCATTAGTACAGGGTTATTCTTGCGCTGAGTCTCCTTTTTGGCTAGGGAAAGCATTTTTATGTCTGCATTTGCCAGCAGATCATCCGTTTTGGACAGCAAAGGAGAATAACGGTACTTGGGACAGTTTGGCTGATAATCAAGTGAAAGAAACTGTACTTGATGGACCAGCTCTTTGCTTTACCAATCATGGAGCTAATGGTGAGACAATTTTAAGGACTGGAAAGGTCGTAAAGAATTGTAGAGATGACCATGGCATGTGGAATTATTCTAAATTAAGCTACAATAGTAAATATCCTTGGGAGTCAGCACCTTCAATGGATGTAGAGGCTGAGCAGTATGTGCTTCAAGATTTGACTACAGGAAATTATGAAAAATGTAATGTAACCTTTTGGAATGGAAAAAAAGATGAAATACTGTATCGAAGACAGTTTTTTAATTATGAGTTGTGCAAAGAAGCTACATGGATGCACGCAGTGAATCTTGCAGATTTTCCTGTATCTTATGGAATAATCAGAGTAGACAAACTAAGATTATATGGTAGACCTATATCCTTGACTTTAGGTGCTTATGGATTCCCCGATAATGCCACAGAGATAGCTAAAATTACCAAAGGAAATGCAAAAGCGATAATCTTAAAGGGGTATGATTTTACTGGAAGAGAGAAACAGCTTGCAATGACTTTGTATGATGGATGGGAAGAGATAGACCTTTTATATAGCCATGGAACAAATCCAGATTCAGAGAAGTCCATTATAGTTTATGGAAAGCTAACTAGAAAGAAACAGTATGGATATGAACCTTATATAATGATTTCCCAGGTAATAACAAAAGAAAGTCATGAAGATTTTTCAGAAGATGAGATTTTCCCAATTGACTCTGTTGAATATACAGATAAAGAAAAATGCGGGGGTTATGGACCAGTAGAGGTTAATTTGGTTGATGGAAGAAAAAGAAGAATTGCATTTGAAGGAATAGAGGGTAATCTACAGCTTTAATGTGGTAACACTCTGGGGAAATATGAGAATATCTTCACCAGGAAATGGGAAAATTCAATGCTTTGTCAGATGCTGAAATTCTTATGAGCAGAGTAAAAGGAATTGTTTTTACGCTTCCTTTTACTATTGTTGCTGTAATAGTAATCTCATATTTCATCTCATGGTGAATTTATTGATAAAAATTTTGATGTAACAATTGTTAAGATTGCCTCTATCATTGGAACCAAAGGAGGTAAATGATTCAATTTAAAATGGTGAGTATTTGGGGTTCAGGAATGGCTGATTACAGCTATAACTTATCCGAAAAGTATAGTTTATAGCACGCAGTAGTTCTGATATATATAAATAAAATGCAATTCTTAGAATATGAAATTACTTTAACTTTAGGAAAATGTTTAGTATAATGCTTATATAGTATAGGGAACTAGAGAATAGTATAAATTTAAGTGTTTTGAAAAAATGAGAAAGAGGAGTAATTAGAGGATGTCTGAGTACAGATTTGATTTTAGAGTAACTGATGATCAATTTTTAAAAGGTAGAACACTAATTGACTTGCCATTCAATGTATGGGAAGTATTTGGTTTGAAAGGTGTTATTGCTGTGAAAGTAGTAATAAATAATGTTGAATTTAAATTGAATCTTGTACCAAGAGGGAATGGAAACTACTCATTTTTTCTCACTAATAATATGAAGAAAAAATTAAAACTACAAAGAGGCTCTTTGTTGGACATATTAATAAGCACTTTAAACAATAAAGTAAAAGATGGAGTAGAAATTTGTAACTATGAAAAATCTAATGAATCATATCTCAAGATTGATAGTATATCATATGTTTCAGAACCTACATCTCAAATGTGTGGTCAAGCATGTGTAGCAATGTTATCAGGTAGAGATGTCGAAGAGGTAGCAAAAGTAATGGGAACAAGAGGTTCTACATCTATAGGGCAAATAATAGAGGCTCTAGATTATTATAAAATTAGACATGCAGAAAAAAATATTAGGATATCGAAAAAGAATCCATACTATTCAGAAATAAGTATTCTTACAGTACATATGCGAAATTATACTCACTGGGTATTACACCATAAAGATAAATTTTATGATCCAGAGTTTGGTATATTGGATAAATGTCATCCGGAAGGTAAAATTACGTCTTTTCTTGAAATAATTAATATTGATTAACATACTTTACATGAACGTGAAATCATCAGCATTGAAAATACGAAAGTAGAAAGCCACACCAATCAAGAAGATTGGTGTGGTTTTCTTATTTGCAAAGAAATCGCTCGCAGTTTAGTGGCATATTTTAACACCTTGGGTTATAGATATATTCTTGATAAGGTATCGTAATTACATTTCCTAGGTTAGTTTTGAGATTTGTACCATAAGTAATATTCTTACCAGAAATTAAATTCATACCTATGTCATAGAGTGCTTTTATTTGAGTAGGAATATCTTCAATAACAGTACCTGCCATAACACCTTGATTAATTAGTTCCTTTGCTTTAGATGAACCACCAATTCCTACAACAGGAATGAATTTTGATTTGTCACTTTTGTTATAACCATATTTTTGGAGTGCTTCAATAGCGCCTATTGCCATATCATCATTATTAGAAATTATTGCTTCAATTTTATTGCTAAGTGTTAAAAAAGCTGATTCAATAGCACGTTTTGCACATTCTTGTTCCCAATTGCATGTTACAGATAAAAGTTGCTTAGTGTGTATATTTTCTTCAGTAAGTGCTTGAAGAGAATATTTAGTTCTTGCAATAGTTGATAAATAATTTGGTGAACCTTGTAACAACACATAATCTAATACATTATCTTTACTTTTATCCATAGTATCTTTATTGGTATTCCATAACTTAGCTAAAATCTTTCCTTGTAGAGTTCCCGATTGTTCAACATCTCTAGTTACAATTGCAGACCTAGGTGTAGCTTGAACCGTTTTTATTAATGAAGAAGATGTGGGAAGGTAGAGAATAAATGGTATATTTGACGCTACTACTTTATTAATTGCATTTTTAATTTCATCAATTTTAGTAGAGACTGGGATGATTACGAAAATGTCATAGTTTTCATTAATCGATTTTTCAATATATTCATTTTGAATGCCTTGGTCCCATTTTGAGTCAAAGAAGCTAAAATCAATTTTATTATACTGATCTTTCTCAATATCCTCGAGGCTTTTTTTTATATCAGTAAGTAAATAATTATCTAAGGATCTTATAAAGACAGCTGCTTTAAATGATTTTTCAGTAGTAATAGGCGTTTTAGCATTTATAATATATTGAACATTCAGTAGTAGTAAGATATAAATGATAGCTAATGATATTATTTTTTTATAAAACTTCATTTTAAACTCCTATGTATTAATTAGTGAATAACAAAATTCATTATTTAGGATGGCTTTTGATTTGAAAATTATACATATTAGGAAAAGGTTATATTATCGAAAAACTAACTAAAGAAAAATAGAAATAAAGTGAATAGAAAAATACTAATGAGTCAACTATTATAAAAAGCGTAGTTTGAGAATATAAAAATCATTGTTTTTATGTTAGTTGGCTTGATATTAAAAATAAATTAGCATATATAGACGCACACTAGATATTAAAGAAAGAGGGTAATAAATATGAAAGTAAGACCATATATTTATTTTTATGGAGAATGTCAAAGAGCGGTAGATTTATATTCAAAAGCTTTCAAGACAGAAGCAAAAGGTATAATGAGATTTGGGGATATTCCATCAAATCCAAATATGCCACCTCTTCCAGAGGAACAAAAAAATTGGATTATTCAAGCAACCATTCAATTAGGAGATAATTTAATTAGGCTTTCTGATTCGTTCCAAAAAACAAATAAGGAAGGTTCTTTAGTTTGTATATCTGTTGAGGGAAATATTGATGAAATCCAACATGTATTCGCAACTTTGCAAGAGGGTGGGAAAATTTTGAACCCATTAGCTAAAACGTTTTTTAGTCCTTGTTATGGTTCGCTCATCGATATGTTTGGAGTTCAGTGGGAATTATCTGCCGATGCTCAAGAATAAATTAACAAAAATACATATATACTGAAGGCATGATTTTATTAATGGCTATCAGTAGCTTAAAATGCATCAATTAGCATGAAGACTTCAAAAAAAATTCGGTGTGGTTGGTGTGTATTAGTATAACAACATATAAAATATAATAATGAAAGACTACCAATTCATAGAATTGGTAGTCTTTCATTATTTGCTTGTGTTGAGAACTACTGATATGCCAGCGGAAAAAATGGCTTTAGCACTGAACAAAAAATTCCTATGATAAAATGAAAAAGACCATTAAGTTATATTAAATTGGCTATCAGCATGGATGTTTAAAAATGTAAAATATAGATAGTTATAAAGTTATTTGATGGATAAATTATATTGAAATTTATGAATATTTTTTGCATAATTAGTATGTATATACATATAAGGAATTATGTTGCGCAGTGTTTATGACTTATGGGAAAATTATCTAAAAACCAGTTTATTTACGATACTAATGAATAAAGAAAATACTCTTTGTAATATGCACATTATTATTTGATTTACCAACTCTAAGTGATTTTAATGAAAAAGCAAATAGAGTATAATTGCAACAAAAAAAGAATGGATTACATATGATGAAACGGAAAATTTCAATATTCAAGAATATTAAGGAAAATTATTTCAAGTAAAAGATAATCCCACAGTGGTATTGATGAAATGGAGGAGATTTGATGGAAAATAAAATAAATTTGAAAATCAAAACCAGTATAATATTTATAATATGTACACTGATATTTTTGTTTGGAAGTGTAAAATTTTTCAATGTAAAAGCAGCAGAAACATTAGATGTATCAGATAAATGGATTACAATAGCGAGTATGAATGAAGCTAAGTATTATAGCAATTCAGTTGTACTAAATGGAAAGATATATGTGATAGGTGGATATAATAGAAAACAGCCTTTCTCATCTATGGAAGTATATGATCCAGCCACTGATACTTGGACGAAAATGGCAAGTATGAATGAGGCTAGGCATCATCATATTTCAGTTGTAGTAAATAATAAGATATATGTTATTGGAGGGAGTAATGGAATTAAAAGCTTAGAATCTGCAGAAGTTTATGATCCAGAAACCAATACTTGGACGATGTTGCCTACTATGAATCAGGCTAGATATGAGTCTAATTTGGCTGTTGTGGATGGTAAGATATACGTGATAGGTGGTTCAGGGACAAATGGATCAGTAGAAGTATATGATCCAACAAGAAATACTTGGAAAGTTGTAGCTAGTATGAAGGAAGCTAGGGATTCGTTTACTTCAGCTGTGTTGAATGGAAAAATATATATTATGGGTGGTTATAAAGGCGGTGGATTATTATCATCATCAATAGAAGTATATGATCCAGCAGTAAACAATTGGACAACAGTAACTAGTATGAATGGGGGAAGAGCATTCCATAACTCAGTGGTGATGAATGGTAAGATATATGTTATAGGTGGTGCTGATTTAAAAGGATACCTATCATCGGTAGAAGTGTATGATCCAGTGATAAATACCTGGACAACGTTAGCTAGTATGAACATTGCAAGGCTAGATTTTACTTCAGTAACAGTAAATAATAGGATATATGCTATGGGTGGGGCTGGAATTCCATCATCCGTAGAAGTGTATGATGTGGTGTCAAATACTTGGATGAAATTAGCAGATATGAATACAGAGAGAATTGGACATAATTCAGTTGCATTAAATAACAAGCTATTTGCAATAGGAGGATATAATGGTGGTAGTATATTATCTTCTGTAGAAGTATATAGCATTTCCAAAATGGTAATTGAAAAAAACTATGATTCTTTAAAAGTTGGACAAACTGATATCATTACAGCTAAGACTACCCCAGCAGGAATTGCGATAACTTGGACTTCTAGTGATCCATCAATAGCAACAGTAGACAGTAATGGAAAGGTGACAGCAGTAAAACCAGGAACTGTTAGTATTACTGCAAGAGCAGTAGATGGAAGCAATTTGTCTGCAACTTGTCAAATTACAGTGAAACCAGAAACTATAATAAACTTAAGCAAAACTTCAATGTCTATAATTATAGGACAAACAGATACATTGTCAGCAACAGTAACACCTTCTGATATTTTAGTAAATTGGTCATCAAATGATTCAAATATAGCGGCTGTAGATTCGAGTGGTGTAATTACAGCAATTGGAACGGGTACAACTACAATAACAGCTACAACATCAGATGGTAAAACAGCAAATTGTGAAGTTGTAGTAACTCCTGAAAAAACTATTGAGTATAGAGGAAAGTTAACTTTAGTTATGCCTTATAATGATTTGAAAATTTATGATTTATCAAAGGATGAAGTAGATTCATTTTTAACCTGGTATGAAGGAAGATCTAACGGAGTTGGGAAGTCATACTATATATTTCAGAATAAATCAAAGAATTCAATTATAATAAGTAAAGACTACATACCATATAATAAAATTAGTTATTTCAATATAGAAGAATATGAAGTAAGTTAAAATATAGTTTATAAAATTACTCATAATGAATCAATATAGAGATAGAAATCTTTGCTATCTAAACAATATAAAAGTGCAAGTGTTAAAGCATATAATTACTGCTTAAACATTTGCACTTATTTTCATAGTAGAAATTAAATATATACAATCAGGATAGATAAAATAATAAGAGTTCCTTACCTAAGATATAATATTGTACATAACAAGTATAATTTCTAATATGTATGAAATAATATTATTGTAATGCAATGATATTATCCTGTGATAGATCAATGAATTGTTAACCAAGCAATTAAGAACTAAGTCATTTCAGGGATTTGCAGTATATTTTGCATATTTATAATAATACTTGAATTTGTTTATACCATAAGCTTGAAAAGTTAAACTGATGCTAGTGCAAATAATTAAAGAGTATTGTAAATAGATTTCTTGTGCATAGATATAGATTGTACCAACTGGGGAACAGATAAAAGTATATTTTATTCCTTAGAGTGGTCTTTTTTTATATTTCAAGTTTCAACAATAGAAGCATAGAATTACTTAAAATTAAATTCTAAGTGTACATATTGTTAAATAGAATAGTTTGTGAAGAATGAGGTGAATTATGTTATTAATTAAGAATGCACAAATATTAACTATGGCAGGTACAAATTATGATAATGGAAGTGTTTTGGTAGAAGGAAACAAAATAAAAGAGGTCGGTGAAAATATTGATCTAACTAATTATGATATTTCTGAAGAAATTGATGCAAGTAATTGCTTAGTTATGCCAGGTATTATAGAAGCTCATTGTCATATAGGTATTCAAGAGGAACGAAAAGGTTTTGAAGGTAATGACTGCAATGAAATGAACGAACCAGTAACACCATACCTTAGAGGATTAGATGGTATTAATCCTATGGATTCTACTTTTCATAAAGCATTGAGTGCAGGTATTACAAGCGTAATGGTTGGCCCAGGAAGTTCAAATGTAGTTGGGGGACAATGGGTGTTTATTAAGACATATGGAAGATCAATAGATAAAATGGTTATACTTGAACCTTCTGCAATGAAAGTTGCATTTGGAGAAAATCCTAAGTCAAATTATGATGAGAAAAATATGATGCCAACAACTCGTATATCAATAGCAGCAATGTTACGTGAGGAGTTATTTGAAGCTCAACAATATTATCAAGATAAGAAAAATGCTGAGAAATCTGGTGATAGTTTTAGTGCAGAATTTCAAAAGGAGTGTTGGTTACCAGTGTTTGATAAAAAGATTCCTTTGAAAGCACATGTGCATAGAGCAGATGATATTTTAACTGCAATACGCATAGCTAAAGAATATGACTTAGAAATGACACTTGATCATTGTACAGAGGGACATTTGATAGCAAAAGAAATAAAAGAATCTGGTTTTCCAGCAATAGTTGGACCATCACTAGCAACAAGGAACAAAATAGAAACATTAAATTCAGATTTTAAAACAGCGGGAATCTTACACAAAGAAGGTGTAAAAGTAGCTATTACAACTGACCATCCTGTTACTAGAATACAAGATTTAGCAATTTGTGCTGGTTTTGCAGCAAAAGAAGGGTTAGGTATAGAAGAAGGATTAAAGGCAATAACTATAAATGCAGCACAAATATGCAATGTATCTAATAGAGTAGGGAGTATTGAGGTTGGAAAAGATGCTGATATTGCAATTTTTGACGGAAACCCTATGGAAGTATTCACTAAAACTTTATATACTATAATTGACGGTAAAATAGTTTATACGCCAGAGGGAGTACGCTCATAAATACTATTTACTTTTTGAGTATAAAAGAGGAGTGAAAATTTAAAGAAAATCATCTTCTCTCTGATTTATAAAAAGAATATAGATATTGAATACAGACTTAGATAGTCTGTATTCTTTTAAAATATATTAAAAAAAGTATAGCTTTATAAATATATTTTTAAGTTGCCCAAGCCATGCATTGCCTAATAGAAGGCTTACTGGTAACATCTTGACTAATAAAAAGGTGGTAACAAACTCAATGTTTGTACTGCCTTTGATAGCAACTTCTTGCAAATAAGAGTTGCTTTTATCTGCAACTCCCAACAGTTTTTTCATAAGTTAGTTATTTCTGTTGTTATTGTCCATGATATCCCCCCTATCTAACTTAGAATTAGCGAAACAGCTTTATATTATTCACATTTATAAAGATGAAATAAGAATAGTTTTTCTGTTTTGAAATAAAGCCTTAAAAAATTATTAAGGAACGGTTTTGGAGGAGCACATTGAATAGCTATAGTTCTATATAAAAGCATAAATGGAATAAATGAAGAAGTATATCGCTAGCATAATTTGACACATATTAATTTCATATCTATAATAATAGAAAAGAATTAAAGATAAGAGTAATCTTTGTGAGATTTAAATAAATATATTTTTGAAAGAGGTTCTTTATTATGAAAACAAAGATATTTATTGATGGTAGTGAGGGAACTACTGGGCTTAGAATTTTTGAAAGATTTAAAGGTCGTGATGATATAGAATTATTGACTATTTCTTCAGAGTTGAGAAAGGATATTAATGAAAGAAAGAGATTGATAAATGAATCTGATATTACTTTCCTTTGTTTACCTGATGATGCAGCTAGAGAATCCGTTTCATTAGTTGAAAATGAAAATGTTAGAATTATTGATGCCTCTACTGCACATAGAACAGCAGAAGGATGGGTTTATGGTTTTCCAGAATTAAATTCAACTCAAAGAGATAAAATCAAAGAAGGAAAACGTATTTCAGTGCCAGGATGTCATGCAACTGGTTTAATTTCTCTAGCTTATCCGTTAGTATCTAATGGAATTCTCCCTTCTGATTATCCGATAAGTGCTTTCTCAGTTACTGGATATAGTGGTGGTGGAAAAAAAATGATTTCTGAATACACTGATAGCAACCGATTAGTTGAATATGACGCGCCTCGTGGATATGCATTAGGTCAACAGCATAAACATTTGAAAGAAATGAAAAAAGTAGTTGGATTAAGTAGAGAGCCATTATTTAGTCCTATTGTAGCTGATTATTATAGTGGTATGGTAGTGTCTTTACCTTTGTATACTGAATACTTAAAAGATAAAACAACACCGGAACAGGTACATGAATTTTTTACAAATTATTATGCTAATCAAAGTTTTATTAAGGTAATGCCTTTGGGTTCTGAAGAAAAATTCGGTGGTTTCATCAGTGGCAATGTATGTTCAGGCTGGGATGGTATGAATATATATGTTACAGGTAATTCTGATAGAATTTTATTAATATCTCAATTTGATAATTTAGGAAAAGGAGCTTCCGGTGCAGCGATCCAATGCTTAAATGTTTTGTTAGGCTGTGAAGAAGATAAAGGACTACATATTTAATATAAGTTCTATATTTTAGCACATTAAATATACAATAAGCAGTAGTTTTTGCTACTGCTTATTGTATGTTGATTTTACATATCTAATTTAGAACTATTGCTCATTTAAGTAAAAGTAGAATGAATAAAAGTTAAAATAGACACAAATAATCAAATATATGTATTGACTAATTTTATTTTTATAATTGACGATATATTTGTAATAAGGCATCTTAACTACATTGTTATGAATGGTTTTCAAATTTGTATTATGAGTAATACTATTACCAGAAATTAAGTTCATTCCTATATCATAGATTCCTTTTGCTTGAGCAGGGATATCTTCGATGACAGTGCCTGTCATTATACCTTGATTAATTAGTGCTTTAGCCTCATCTATACCATTGACCCCTACAGCTGAAATATATTTAGTTTTATTCCCTTTGTTAAAGCCATATTTTTGGAGTGCGTCAATAGCACCTAGTGCCATTTCGTCGTTGTTGGAAATTATTGCATCAATTTTATCTCCATAAACTAGAAAGGCAGATTCAATTGTGCGTCTTGCACATTCTCGATTCCAACTACAAGCAGTAGATAAAAGTTGCTGAGTTTTTATATTTACCTCATTAAGTGTGCGAATAGAATATTTACTTCTTGCAATAGTTGTTAAGTCGTCTGGTGTACCTTGTAACATCATATATTGCAGTATATTATCATTATTTCTATCAATAGATTTCTTATTGGTATTCCGTATATCGGATAAAATTTTACCTTGAAGAATGCCTGAGTGCTCAACATCTCTAGTAATAATAGCTGTTCTAGGGGTGTTTTGAAAGGTTTCTATCAGAGATAGAGATGTAGGTAAGTAGAAGATGATGGGAATGTTTGCTTTTACAACCTTATTGATAGTATTTATAATTTCTTCTTTTTTGCTGGTAACTGGATTTATTATAAAAAAATTAAAATTGTTATTAAGTGCTTTTTCAATATATTCATTTTGAGTACCTTGGTTTCAATGTGAATCAAAGAAAGTAAATTTAATTTTATTTTCGTTTTCATTTTGAACAACTTCTAGGTTTCTTTTTAGATCAGAAAAAAATGGACCTTCCAAACTTCTTATAAATACAGCTGCATTCACCGGTTTATTTATAGTCGAATGAGTTTTAGCATGTGTAGCAAATTTAGTATTATATATAAAGTAAGCTAAAAATTATAACTAAAGATAGTATTGTTTTTAATAACTTTATTTTGACCCCCCAATAAATATATAAAATTCATCATTATAGTGGCTGTTTATTCTAAGAATTATTCATATTAAAATGTTAATGATATGCAAAATGTGAGAGAGGTCCTTTGGCTTTACTATTTTAAATATGTATGATATCATTGAAACAATATTTTAAATTTTGGAGGAAAAATAATGGAAACAGAACCGGAACCTGCGAATATAACTTCGCAAATAATTTTAATAGTCATTCTGACAATGATTAATGCTTTTTTTGCATCAGCAGAGATGGCTATAGTATCTTTAAATAAGAGCAAAATAAAAGCTCTTGCAGAAAAAAACAACAAAAAAGCTGCATTATTGTTAAAGCTTATGGAAGAGCCTACTAAGTTTTTATCTACTGTTCAGGTAGGTATAACTCTTGCTGGATTTTTTTCGAGTGCTTCTGCTGCTACAGGGTTATCAGGAAATTTAGCACAATTTTTAAGTAGGGTTAAAGTCCCTTATAGTGAGCAAATAGCTTTAATTTTAGTAACGATTATACTTTCATATATCACATTGGTATTTGGTGAATTATTCCCTAAAAGAGTAGCTCTGCAAAAAGCAGAAACTATAGCAATGTTTTCTGTAGTACCGATAGTGTATATATCTAAGATTACAGTGCCATTTGTAAAACTTCTCTCAGCATCAACAAATGTTCTGATTAGGTTAGTTGGATTAGAGACTACAGGATTAGATGAGAAGATATCAAAAGAAGAGATAAAATCTTTGGTGGAAGTTGGACAAGAACATGGCGTAATAAATGAAACCGAAAAAGAAATGATAAACAGTATATTCGAGTTTGATGATAAATTAGCAAGTGAAGTTATGACACCGAGAACTGAAGTATACTTAATTAATATAGATACACCATTGATAGAATATTTAGATGATTTAATAGAAGAAAGATATTCAAGAGTACCTGTATATAAAGGTGATATTGATAATATAATTGGTATTCTTTATATGAAAGATTTTTTCGTTGAGGCAAGAAAATATGGTTTTGAGAATGTAGATATTAGGACTATATTGCAAAAACCATATTTTGTACCAGAAACAAAAAATATCGATGAATTATTTAAAGAACTACAGTTCTTTAAAAAGCATATGGCAGTGTTGATAGATGAATATGGGGGATTTTCAGGAATAGTATCAATAGAAGATTTAATTGAAGAGGTTATGGGAAACATTGACGATGAATATGATGAAGATGGACCTGCTATACACAAAATTGAGAACGATACTTTTATGATAGATGGTATGTTTTCACTAGATGATTTTAATGATTATTTCCATGTCGATATTCAAAGCGAAAATTTTGATACAATAGGTGGATTTATTATTGAACTTCTCGGGCGTATACCGGAAAGTGCTGAAGAAAAAAATATTGAGGTTGGAAATTTAATATTTAATATAGAGGAAGTTAAGGAAAAAAGAATTGAAAAAATAAAGGTTTGTGTGCAAAGAATGTAAATAGAGGATCAGAATATCACATTATTCAAAACGAAGATGTGATATTTTTTTATACCTATTTTTATAATATGAATCTATATATGTCGAGCCGTTCTCTAAAGAATATATAAACTGATTAACTAAAATCGTTAGGTATAGCAAAATTACATTTGAATCTTAATTTTGAGTACTCAATTTTTGTGGAAAAAAGTTAGTAATTGATATTATATTTTCAATATGTTACAATTTTATTGTGGAGGGTTATATGATGATTATAACAACAAATTATGTACCTTGTGGGGTTATATCGCATTGACCTCTCAACAGTAAAGTTCCTTTTTGTAACAGAAATAGGGAAAAAATATTTAAAGGGGTGGATCTACTATGAAAAAAATTTTCGGCAGAGCGATGTCTCTGTTGGCAACGTTTGCATTGGTATGTTCGTTTTTCGTGGCAATGCCAACAACGCCAGTTAAAGCTGAAACTTCTTTGCCTGTAAAGGTCGAAGCGGAAGCTTGTACTCTTAGTAACGGTGCTGCTGTTACTACAAATGTCTACGGAACTAACTATCCAGGTTATTCTGGCAATGGATTTGTGTGGGCATCTAATTCAGGGACAATAACATTTAATGTTACAGTTCCTAAAAATGGTATGTATGAGATTTCATCAAGATGCTGGATGTATCTTGGAAATGTCGGGGACACAAGACTTCAAGTGCTTAGCATCAATGGTGCAGCACAAGGCAATTTCTACGTTCCAAACAAAGGTGGCTGGGCTGATTACAGCTTTGGATACTTCTATCTTGAAGCAGGTACAGCTAAAATTGAGATTGGATCATCTGGAAGCTGGGGCTTCATACTGTATGATACAGTAACATTTGACAATGCTAAAATGCCAGCTCTTAAGGCTGACCCAACTCCATGTGATGTAAATGCAACTTCAGAAACAAAGAACTTAAAACAATATCTTACTAGCGTTTATGGCAATCATGTTATTTCTGGCCAACAAGAAATTTATGGTGGCGGAAATGACGGTAATGCAGAACTTGAATTTGATTACATTTATAATAAGACAGGCAAATACCCTGCAATTAGAGGCTTTGATTTTATGAACTACAATCCTCTATACGGATGGGAAGACGGTACAACAAACCGTATGATTAAGTGGGTTAAAGAACGTGGTGGTATTGCAACTGCATCTTGGCATATCAACGTACCATCTGATTTTACAAACTATAAGTTAGGTGATAAATTAGATTGGAAAAGTTGTACATACAAGCCTACTGCTAGTTTTAAAACAGCTAACTGTCTTGATAAAACATCAAAAGAATACGCTTATTTAATGCTTGCAGTTGATGACCTTGCAAAGCAATTACTAATTCTTCAAGATGCAAAAGTTCCTGTACTTTTACGTCCTTTCCATGAAGCAGAAGGTAATAACAATACAAATGGTTCAGGAGCATGGTTCTGGTGGGGTTCTGGCGGTGCTGATGTGTACAAGCAACTTTGGAAACTTCTTTATTCAACCCTAACAGAAAAGTACGGTATCCATAATGTAATATGGGAAGTAAATCTTTATTCTTATGCAAATTCAGCTCAATGGTATCCAGGAGATGATTGTGTAGATATCGTTGGATATGATAAGTATGAAGGCTCACCTTACACTTGGAAAACAAGTGCTGCAACATCAGTATTTTTGACACTTGTAAATCATACAAATGATACAAAGATGGTTGCATTAACTGAAAATGATGTTATACCTGACATTCAGAATATAGTTAATCAAGGAGCTTGGTGGTTGTATTTCTGTCCATGGTATGGTGATTTCATTACTAGTTCAACTTATAATGATCCTGTACTTCTTAAAACTACCTACAATAGCCCATATGTAGTTACTTTAGATGAATTACCAAAAGATCTTTATGCATCTTCTTCTAAAGTTCAAGCACCAACTTTAAGTGTTAAAGAAGGTACATATAGTGTTACTCAAACAGTAGCTCTTAGCAGTGCAACAGAAGGAGCAACTATTTATTATACTCTTGATGGAACTGAGCCTACTGTTGCATCTACTGTATATGATAAGCCAATAGAAGTAGCTAAAACTACAACTATCAAAGCTATTGCAATTAAAGCTGGGCTGACAAATTCAGACGTAGTTACTGCTACTTATACAATTTCAGTTTCTATGCTTGGTGATGTTAACAACGATGGCAAAGTTAATGCAATAGATTATGCAATGGTAAAAAGTTATTTACTTGGAAATCCAGTGACTATAAATCTAAAAAATGCAGACTTAAATAGTGATGGTAAGATAAATGCTATTGACCTAGCATCTATAAAGAAGATATTACTTAGCTAATTTATTGGATTAGTTTCTATAAATATATGAAACTAAGAAACAAGAAAATATTACCGTAAGAATGTGGAATAAACAAGAAATAAGGATACTATGTCAAACATGGACAAGTATCCTTATTTTAATTACAAATTTAAATTAAACCTATAATTTTAAGCATTTGAAAAAGACACAAATGGTAGTTAAGAAAAACATTACAAAAGGATAAATATCATTAATTATTAGAATAATTTTGGAATGACATAGATACTATAAGTTTTATTTGGTTGTTATTGTATTATTAGTTAAAAACGGTATAGGTGATTTTTATAAATATCTAAAAATTATAGTAAATCATCAATAATTTTAAGAGTATTTTTTCGAGAATTATCAAGTTATAATGAGTGTACAAACCTAATAAAACGTTTTCACAGCGGTCGCTATTGCAATATATGTATAATAATATGTCACATATATAATAAAATAAGCGGCTTTTACTTAGTAATATAAATACCAATACATATGAATTTTAAAAGTGTTTAAATTTTTTTATTTTGATATGTTATTAAATTGACATATAAAACTTAATAGGTATTACTCATATCAAAATATAGGGGTAAATATCTGTATGTAATTTAAAAAAGGGAGGATATTAACTTATGAAGAAGGCAAAAAAACTGTTTATGTCTTTTATGGCATTGGTGTTAACTATTTCAACTTTCTTGATAGGCGCACCAACTTTAAAAGCAGAAGCACTACCTAATGAAGCTGTGAAAAGTGCATCGCAAACTTATGTTGATGCAATGCAACCAGGATGGAATCTTGGTAACAGCTTTGATTCCTTTGATACAGGTGGAGACAAGGGAGAACAATCTTGGGGAAATCCAGTAGTAACAAAGGAACTTATTCATACAATTAAGGCTCAAGGATTTAAAAGTATCCGTATACCATTTACTAGTGTAATGCGTACTGGGGCAGCTCCAGATTATAAAATAGATCCTACATTTTTAGCACGTTATGCTGAAGTAGTACAATGGGCTCTTGATGAAGGATTCTATGTAATGGTAAATATACACCATGATTCATGGAATTGGGCAGCACGTATAAATACTGAGCCAGGCAATGAATATATGGCACAGTACAAAGCTCTTTGGGTTCAATTAGCAGATTATTTTAAGGATTATCCCGATCAAGTATGTTTCGAATCTTTAAATGAACCACAATTTTGGGTAGATGGGGCACCAAATCAAATAAAGATACTTGAAGCCGTTAATAATGAATTCTATAATGTTGTTAGAAATTCTGGTGGAAATAATGCAAAGCGTATGCTTGTTTTACCAACATTAAACACTAATGATAGTGATGATAAATGCGAATCTTTATACAACACAATTACAGCATTTAATGATCCAAACATTATTGCTACTTTCCATTATTATGGGTTCTGGCCTTTTAGTACAAATATCGCTGGTACAACTACTATGAATGATACAGTAGTTACAGAACTTAATAATGCATTTGATAGAATGTATAACCACTTTACAGCTAATGGTATAGGTGTAGTTTGTGGTGAATATGGTTTACTTGGATTTGATAAAACAGCAGATACTATAGAACCTGGTGAACTACTAAAATATATGGAATACATAAATTATTATGCAAAAGCTAAGGGCATAACTCTAATGCTTTGGGATAATGGAAATGTTATCGATAGATATAAATATGAATGGCATAATAAGGCTTTAGGAAATATGATTAAGACTTCATGGAATACTCGTAGTTCATATACTGACTCAGACAGAATATTTGTTAAAGCTCAAGATAAGGACAACGATGTTCTAATGAAATTGACTTTGAATGGTAATACATTAAAGTCTATATATAATGGAAACACAGAATTAACACTTAATAAAGATTATACTTTAGTTGATAATACAGTAACTTTAAAAGGTGATTATATAAAAAATCTAATCACTGAAAGCTTAGGAATTAATGCTACTTTAACATTTAAATTTTCAAGTGGTGAAGAGTGGAATGTTTACTTAACTCATTATGCTACACCATTACTAAGTGCTGGACAAGGAACAGCAGCAGGTTTTGATATTCCAGTTCAATTTAACGGTTCTAAACTATCTACTTTAGAAGCTTTAAATGCAGATGGAAGTGGCGCTGGTCCACAAAATTGGACAACTTATAAAGAATATAACTATGCATTTAAAGTGGATTATGATAATAATAAAGTAACGATTACAGATAAGTTCTTTAAAGAAGCAAAAGATGGTGAAATAACTCTTAAATATCACTTCCAAAGTGGAGAAGTAATGATAGGTAAATTCCTTAAGGCTGGAGATGTTGTAACACACGTTAATTGTTTATCTTATATAGAAAATATATCAACAAGTGTTATAGAAGGACAAACGTATACATTACCATCAACAGTTAGTGCAAGCTATAGTGATGGATCAAAGAAAGACCTTGCAGTTTCATGGACATCTTCATCAGTTGATACTAGCAAAGTAGGAATATATGCTTTTGAAGGTAATGTAGAAGGTTTTGATAGAAGTGTTCTTCTAACTTTAACAGTGAAACCTTCTATAACAAGTATTGAAGATATAACATCATCTGTTCCAGTAGGATATGCATATACGCTGCCAACAACAGTTAGTGCAGTTTACAGTGATGGATCAAAGAAGGAAGTATCAGTAGCATGGACACCTTCAACAGTTGATACTAGCAAAGTAGGAACATATACTTTCAAAGGGAGTGTTTTAGGATTTAGTAAGCAAGTTAGTTTAACACTTACAGTTTATGAAAATCCAGCTGCTGATCCTATAAAGGATATTATAAATAAAATCAACGATGAAACTGTTACAACAGTGACAATGGATGCTAATGCGAATCCTTTAATCGTAAATGATATTTTTAAAGCACTTAAAGGTAAGGATAAAACTCTTACTATAGTGACAAATGGTGCAACTTGGGTATTCAATGGTAAGGATATAACAAATGTTCCTTCAGGTGCTATTGATTTATCTTTAAAATCTGTAAGTGATCAATTACACAGCAAAGAAAAAGCTAAAGCAAAAGCTATTGTAGGAAAAGATGTAGAAATTTCATCATTCTCATTTAATCATGATGGATATCTTCCAGGACCTACTAAGATTACTTTATCACTTGGCTCAAGCTTTGCAAATAAAACTGTAACAATTTATAGATATTTTGCAGATACAGATAGTACTGAAGTAATTACTGATGCTATTGCTGATGCTAATGGAAATGTAACTATTACTTTAGACCATTGCAGCGATTATTTTGCAGTTGAAAAAGCTTCAACTGAAAAAACTATTGAGGTAACATTACCACAAACAGGATCAGTAATCAATGGAACTGTTCTTGCAAGTGTTGGTGCTATTTTAGTTGTAGTAGGAATTGTTTTAGTTGGATTCAGAAGAAGAAAACATACAATATAACTACGGCGAACTCAATAGATTCCTAAGAAATTTTGATGGAATCTTTGAGAGGTCAAAATTACAAATATAACAATAAATAAATAAAAAGACAGAGCTGAGAGTTAAATCTCGGCTCTGTCTTTATTTATTAATTAATTATAAATATTCTTACATTTCTGACATTGTTCATTTTCGATGGTATGTAATCTAAATTCTCCGGAAATTTCACACTCTATCTTATCTACATCCATCCTGTCCATTCAAACCTACCCATTTTTATGACGTGGATATGTTTTCTCAAACAATGTATTTGCAGCGGAGATAAACAAAAAGGCACAACAAGTTGCACAAACAAAAGAGAATCAGAAAAAGAACCTAGCTAAATTGTAGAAGAGGTTACTGAAAAACGCGAAAAAAATACTAAAAACTTTAAAATGGATGATGGAAGTTTTCAAGCAGTAGTTTATCAAAATCCAGTGCACTATTTAGATAATGGAGTATGGAAAGATATTGATAATACATTGGTAGATGAAGGCTCTGATGTTACAAATAAAGATAATGATTTTAAAATTAAATTTGCTAAAAAGTCTAATGATAGTAAGCTTGTAACTATTCAGGAGGATAAATATGAAATAGCTTGGGGAATTGCACGTGATAAAAAAGTTGCTGAAGATGCTGTAAATAAGATGAACGCTGTAGATAATGTAGTGGAAAATGGTAAGATTGCAGTAGGGATATCTGATGAAGAAAAGAAAAAAGCTGTACCTAATACTTCTTCAACAGTGGATTATGAAAATATATATAATAATGTGGATTTGCAATATAAATTGGAGTCTGATACTGTTAAGGAAAATATTATTATAAATAAAAAGATAGATTCACCTGTATTTGAATTTGCTTTACAATTAAAAAATGTCGTACCAAAATTAAATGATGATAAAACCATAACCTTCTATGATGAAAAAGATAGTTCAAAATCCATTTATAAAATAGATGCACCTTATATGTATGATGCAAAAAATCATACAAGTAATAAGATAAATGTTAAACTATTAAAAAATAATAATCAGTATGTGATTCAAGTAATTCCAGATAGTAGTTGATTAAATGATGAAAATACTTGCTATCCAGTTGTATTAGATCTATCTGTTAGTACTTCTATAACTGCAAGTAATTTCACTACTTGTGTATTGGATACTGGGCTCAACCAAGTAATTCTTCAGAATGGTATCCAAATGGGTGTAAAGCCTGTTTTTGTAAAAATGTAGGCAATTATCAATTATATAATGTAAATGGATTCGCAACTTACATGAAATTTACGTTACCCACACTAACATCTTCACAGCAAGTTATTAGTGCACAATTTTCTGCAAATGGAAATAGTGCGTCAGGAAGTGCAAATGTAAGGATTCATCAAGTAAATAACAGTTGGGAACCTAGTAATTTAACTTCTAATTCGTCTTACAATAGTGCTATAGAAGATAATACTTATGTTTCCAATTCAACAACAACATATAATTGGGATATAAACAATATTGCAAAAAAATGGTATTGTTCAAATGTTAATACGGGTTTGATGTTAGATACTGATGCAAAGATTGGTTATCAGACAACAACTCCTCCTCCGGCTAATTTGGTTACTTTAGGTAGTTCCATAGCTGTTACCATTTAGTATATAGATAATAATGGATTTGAAAATTATTGGTCATACCATTCACAAACTGTAGGTAGAGCAGGCATGGGATACATAAATGATTATAACGGAAACTTAGTTTTTACACATAATGATTTAAGCAGTGCTGGTAATAGACTACCTGCGAATATAATGCACGTATTTAACAGCAGTAGTAGAAATAGTGATATAGGATATGGAAATGGATGGAGATTGAATTTAAATCAGAAAGTGAGTGGACCATTAACTTTTACGGATGGGAAATATTATTCTCATATAGATGAAGATGGAACTACCCATTATTACAAATATGACTCTGTTTCAAATACTTATAAGAATACTGAGGGTCTAGATACTACCTTGCAAGTTAATGCAGATAGTACAATTACAGACAAACAGAATAATACCTTAAAATTTAACACTTCAGGGTATCTGTCAACTATTAAAGATAATAATGGCAATATTGAAACTTTAAATTATTCAGGAACAATTTTAAAAAGTGTTACTGATGGAGCTGTAAGAATATCTACTTTAGATACAGATACTTCTGGCAGATTGAAAGGTGTAATTGATTCAAGTAATAGAAGGACAAGCTATGAATATACTGGAAATTTACTTACTTCCATATCTTATCCAGATGGAAAACAGACAATTTATAGCTACAATTCTAGTAATAATATGGTAAGTGCGACTAACTATGATGGGTATAAAGTAACGTATTCTTATAATACAGTTGCTCCCTACAGAATAAGAAAAGCTGCAGAAAGTAATTCAGATGGTGCAGCAGGAAGTGAACTAAATATCGCATATGGTTATAATATGACTTCCTTCACAGATGCTATAGGAAGAAAAAATATTTATCAGTTCAATAATAGCGGAAATACCGTAAGTATTAAAGATGGAGAGAATAGTGCAGAGTACTATAAATATGGTAGTTCTTCAAATAAACTTTTGTCAAATTCTAAATCTGAAAGAACTGTTATAAATTATTTGAAAAATGGTAATGCAGAGAGCAATGCTGATTGGATTCCATTTATTAACTTCTACCTCTGGAGAAAATGTAGTAAGTTCGTTTACCTATGATAACTTTGGAAATCAATTAACATCAAAAGTTGGCAACAGTACTTTATTTATTCAGACATCACAAACTTATTCAAATACTGGAAATTTCTTAAAATCTCAAACAGATGAATTAGGAAACACTATAGCTTATAACTATGATGAAGTCAAAGGTTTATTAAATAGTGTAACTGACGGAAAGAATCAAACCACTTCCTACAGTTATGATTCTATGGATAAGCTTTCAAGTGTAAGCAAGTCTGTTGATGGAGGTACTATAACAAACAGTTATGGTTATAACAATGATAGATTATTTACTATAACTCATAATGGTTTTAATTATAATTTTAGTTATGATTCCTTAGGAAATAATACTTCTATTTCTGTAGGTAACCAAAATCTAATTACAAATAGTTATGATTTAAAAACAGGAAGACTTACAAGTTCAACCTATAGTAATGGACAAACAGTTAGCCAAAGTTATGACAATAGTGACAGAGTAACTAAGAAGCAGAATAATGGAAATGATATAGCTGCTTATGAGTATGACGCTAGTGGTAATTTAGGATATAAGAATGATTTAGTAAACAATGTTAGCTATAGGTATATTTACGACTTATCGAATAGATTGACAAAGACTACGGATTCCTTAGGAAATATAACTAACTATATTCTTGATCCTAATGGAAATGGTAATTCAATAGCAGAATTAATAAACGGAAAAGTTTTTCAACAAGTTACAGTTATAATAAAGATAGTAAGCTTAAAAATATCACTTACACTAGAGATTTGTAAAATAGTGTAAATTTAAACTATGATGAAATAGGTAGGTTGTCAAACACTGTTGTAAATACAGGCACAGCAAACTACACGACATCATTAAGCTATGCAGCAGGGATAAATGGAGCATCTTCAAATACTATAAGTTCTATTAATAATAACAGTAACGCAATAAATTGCAGCTACGATAAAAATGGTAATATTGCAACCATAACTCAAAATGGACAGATAATAAGCTATTATTACAATAAGCTTAATGAATTGAAGAGGGAAGATAATCAGGCTTTAAACAAAACAATAACTTATGCATATGACGCTGGCGGAAATATAACTGGCAAGACAGAATATGCTTATACTACAGGAACACCAACCACAGCCACTAAAACTAACTCCTATGTGTATGGAGATACTAACTGGAAGGATAAGTTAACGAGTTTCAATGGAAATGCCATCACATATGATGCTATAGGAAACCCATTAACTTATAATGGCTGGACATACACTTGGAAGGCAGGAAGACAGTTACAATCCATGAGCGGAAATGGCAACAATATCAGTTACAAATACAATGATGATGGAATAAGAACTCAAAAGACTGTAAATGGAGTTACAACAAATTATCATCTTGTAGATGACAGAGTAACCTTTGAAAGTAATGGTACAGACAGCATTTATTATACTTATGATAGTACAAATAATCTTGTAAGTATGAACTTAAATGGTGTAGAATATTATTATATCAAAAATGCTCAAGGAGATATAACAGGTCTATTTGACCAAACAGGCACTCAAGTAGTAAGTTATTTATTTATATGACAGTTGGGGTAAACTTATATCTATTGACGGAGCAATGAAGGACACTGTAGGTGTTAAGAATCCTTATAGATACAGAGGATATAGGTATGATAACGAGACTGGATTATACTATTTACAAAGCAGATACTATAATTCTGATATGGGTAGATTTATAAATGCAGACGATTCTTCGATTCTGAATCTGACGTCTGGCATTTTGTTAGGGGCAAATTTGTTCCCTTATTGTAGCAAAAATCCTATTAATAGTGATCCAACTGGTTATTTTCAAATGTCAGTTGAGAAGGCAGCAAAATATATAGATGCATTTATACTGTAGGTGTTAAGAATCCTTATAGATATAGAGGATATAGATATGATACTGGATTATACTATTTACAAAGCAGATATTATAACCCAGAAATCCAAAGATTCATTAATGAAGACGATTCTTCGATTCTGAACCTGACATCTGGCATTTTGTTAGGGGCAAATTTGTTTGCTTATTGTACTAATAACCCTATAATGAACATAGATCCTACAGGTAACCTTGCATTTCCTGTTGCGATTCTTAGTTTTATTATAAATTTCTTTATTTGCATTAATCCAATGATTGGAGCGGAATTGTAGGACTCTTTAAATGGGGTTTTAAAAAGGCAGCTAAGAATGCAACAAAAGCATTAATTAGAAATAGTTTAAAGCTTTTAGTAGTCTGTATTGGAGGTATTTATGCAGGGTTAGGTATAACAATTAAAAGTATAACTAACAATAAAATCGATCAAGTTGTAACAGTATTTTTTAGTTGTTTTAATGGTGCAGGAGGTATCTTCTCATTAGTAGTTGATGTTTTAGACGGGAAGGTGGATGGATGGTATCGAAGTTGACTATGTTTTTGAAAAAAAACAAAAGTTTTTTATTCATTATATTAGTAATTACTATACTGATTAATGTATTTCTTTATTATATATGTTTAGATATAGGTCTAGAAAGTATTGAATTTGTGCTTTATTGTATCGTTGGTAATGGTAGTATAATTTTATGCGCCACATGGTTGATTATAGGAAAGTATTATAAATGGATATATGATACAATTAAGCATGATATTATTAATGATAATAATCATAATATAATAAGTAAGTATAAAATAAAAAAACCATTTAAGAAAGAAATAGATATAGGATATATTACTGCAGATACAGCATATATATCTAATATTTTAAACATAATGGAAGTTGGCAGCATTATTATTTTAATGCTTTTAATGGTTATCTCATACAATATTGATACACATATGAATATAACGGCTGTTATAATTGGTTCTGTGATAACTTTCTTAATTTATGCTTTTCATTTTATGTTAGAAGAATATAATCATTTATGTGTGGACGTGTGTGAATTGTTATTAAATGTAAAGTCAGATATTATGATAACAGATAGTCTTGATGATACAATAAAAAGAAACAATTCCAAATTAAGGGGAACTATATATGTTACAATCATAATATTAATACTGAACTTATTAAGTGTGATTTATAAAATAAAATTATGAGACTAAAATATGTGAAATATGGTGGAACTATATTTACATAATATGGAAGTTGATTGCACGTCAGTAGTAAAATCCTGACTAGCACCCCCGGGGAGAACAAAAGTTTCCAAGTACAAGCACTCCGCTAAATGTATATTTTAGTGGAGTACTTATTACAAAATTTATTTAATTTTATATAAGGTATGAGTAACCTCAACCATTTGGATTTAGGAAGTGGCACTTGAGAGAAAATTAAATAAATATGCTAAGAACTACGTTTTTACGTAGTTCTTTTGATTATAGTAAATTAAAGGAAGTGATTGGTGAAGATAATTAATTCTTAAATAAAACTATAAATTACTCATATGATTCAGGTTGAAATATACTTAATAAAGCTCAGTATCAGTATACAACAGTAGCCGTTTTAGGGACAGTAGTAGCAAGTTATAATTAGCTATCAGGATACAAATTGCAAGGACAAGCTTGCTCAATTTGATGGTTATGATAATATAAGGTAACCCATTAACTTATGATGGATATACATATACATGGGAAGCTAGAAGATAACTATCAGGTATCAGTGGAAATGGTAAAAATATAACCTATAAATGTAATGACTCTGGAAAAAGAACTAAAAAAACTGTTGATGGGGTTACAACAAAGTATCACCTTGATGGAGATAAAGCTGTTAACGAAAATAATGGTACAGATAATATAGATTATATTTATGACAGTTCAGGTAAACTTGTTTCCATGAACCAATATCATTAGATAAGAAATGCTCAAGGAGATATAGCAGGCATATTTGACCAAACAGGCACTCAAGTAATAAGCTATTTATATGACAGTTGGGGTAAGCTTATACCTATTGATGAAACAATGAAAGACACTGCAGGTATTAAGAATTTTTATAGATATAGAGGGTATAGATATGATACAGCGACTGGATTACACTATTTACAAAGTAGTAGATACTATAATCCTGATATGGGCAGTATTTTAATAGTTATACCAGACTCATCAAATTTTAAGTTTGTTCCATATATACTGCTTTTCCTTAAAACTAGATTCATTCCTACATCATAAATTGCCTTTGCTTGAGCAGGAAGATCCTCGATAACAGTGCCTGTCATAATACCTTTATCCATTAATTCTTTGTCTTCAATAGAACCCCCAATACCAACCACTGGAATAAGTTTCAGAGTACTACTCTTGTTGTACCTATATTTTTGAAGTGCTTCAATGGTGCCTATTGCCATTTCATCATTGTTGGCAATTATAGCCTTAATTTTATCACCGAGAGTAAGAAATGTTGATTAAATAGTTATCCTTGCATATTCCTTATTCCAATTACAATTAGTAGATAAAAGTTGTTGAGTTTTTATCCTTGTTTCATTAAGTGACCTAAGTAAGTATTTAGTTTTTGAAATTGTAGTTATATAATCGAAAGGGCCTTGTAACAGCACGTATTGTAATACAGTATCTTTATTTTTATCTATAATTTTGTTATTAGTAGTCCAAGAATTGACTAAAATCTTTCCTTGAAGAGTACCACCTTGATTAACATCTCCAGTTATAACAGCAGCCCTAGGAACAGCTTTAACCAGTTCTATTAGAGTTGTAGATGGAGGCAGAGTTATATAATTTCTACGATATTGTTTAATGTATAAGTGACAATTAAAATCTAAATTGATTTCTTATCATTTTTTGCGTTTGATATTTGTAATATTAATAAAATTATCTAAATTTACTTTTAAATTTTAAAAAAAAGATATATAATTTAGACAAAGAAATAAATTTATCGTGATTTTTTTAATAAAAAGCGTTAATTGATAAATTTGTAATATAAAGAAGAAAAGGAGAAGCATATGGGTAAAACGATAGCTGAGAAAATATTTGATGCACACAGGGTGGGTATGCCGTTTCCTGATACGCATGTTTTAAAATTGGACAGAGTTTTCTGTCATGAAATCACTACTCCAATTGCGATAACAGATCTTATGGCGAGAGGAATGGATAGAGTTTTTGATCCTACTAAAATAAAGGCTGTTATAGATCACGTAACACCTGCAAAGGATTCAAAAACTGCTGAGCAAGGAAAAATATTACGTGATTGGGCTAAGAGACATGAAATCAAAGACTTTTTTGATATAGGAAGAAACGGTGTATGTCACGCGATATTCCCGGAAAAAGGATTCGTAAGACCAGGTTACACTGTTATCATGGGTGACTCCCACACATGTACTCATGGAGCATTTGGTGCTTTTGCTGCTGGTGTTGGAACAACTGATCTTGAAGTTGGAATACTAAAAGGAGTTTGTGCATTCCATTTCCCTAAGACAATAAAAATCGTTCTTAACGGAACTTTACAACCAGGTGTTTATGCAAAAGACCTTATACTTTTCATAATTAAAGAACTTACTGTGAACGGTGCAACTAATATGGTTATAGAATTTGCTGGTCCAGTAATCGATGCAATGTCAATGGAATCACGTATGACATTATGTAACATGGCAATTGAAGCTGGTGGTACTTGTGGAATATGTTACCCTGATATGACAACTGTTGAATACTTATGGGATTTCATAAAAGATGAATTCAGTTCAAAGGAAGAAGCTTTAAAAGAATACTCTAAGTGGGTTTCTGATGAAGATGCTTCTTATGAAAAAGTATTAGAATATGATGTTACAAACTTAGAACCAATGGTTACATTTGGATACAAACCAGACCAAGTGAAATCTGTAAGTGAAATGACTGGAACACCAATAAATCAGATTTACATCGGTAGTTGTACAAATGGACGTATAGAAGATCTTAGAATTGCTGCAAGTATTCTTAAAGGTAAGAAAATAAGTGATGATGTTCGTGCAATTGTAAGCCCTGCTACTCCAGCGATATATTCTAAAGCATTAAAAGAAGGATTAATTGAAATTTTCCAAGATGCTGGTTTCTGTGTTACAAATCCAACATGCGGAGCTTGCCTTGGTATGAGTAATGGGGTTCTTGCTAATGGGGAATCTTGTGCTTCTACAACAAACCGTAATTTTAACGGCAGAATGGGTAAGGGTGGTACAGTTCATTTAATGAGTCCTGCAACTGCTGCAGCTTCAGCCATAGAAGGAAAAATAACAAATTCAGAAATTTATAAAGCTTAGGTAGTGGAGGGAAAAATGAAAGAATTTAGCGGAAAAGTTTTATTTTTAGATAGAAGTGATATCAATACTGATGAAATCATTCCAGCAAAGTATCTTACTGAAATTACTAAAGAGGCATTAAAACCTTATTTATTAGAAGATTTGTCTCTTCCAACATTTAATAACAAAGAAGATATTGAAGGCAAAGCTGTTGTTGTAACAAGAGCAAACTTTGGTTGTGGATCTTCTAGAGAACATGCTCCATGGGCTTTAGAAGTTAATGGTATTAATGTTGTCATAGCAGAAAACTTTGCTAGAATATTTAGACAAAACATGTATAACTGCGGTATGTTTGCGATAGAATTACCATCAGACACGATTCAATATCTTTTCGATAATTATGCAGGTAAAGATGCTTCAATAACAATTGACGTTGATAATGATAAGATTATAGTAACTTCATCAGAAAAATCAGATGAAATTGATTTTAAAGTTGGTGGATTTGACAAGACTCTTGTTAAAGAAGGCGGCTGGGTAGGTTACGCTGATAAAAATTATTAATTTGTAGCTATTTAATTTAATATATTGTAATTTATTTTTAGGACCTGTAGAACTATATCTACAGGTCTTTTAATGTTAATAATTTGAAATAATAAGAGACTAAGAAATTAAAGAGAAGCTAGAGGTTTATGAAAATACATTAGAAAGGATAAGGAAAAGAACTTATGTAATATCTAAATTTAAGTTAAAGATATTTAAAATTAAGTTGAATATATTTATGGTTGAGCTATTTATATTAAAAACAATATTAAAAATATATAAAATAGGGCTATAAATATTCAAAATTAAGTCAAAAACACCTAAAATAAAGTTAAAAATGCTTAAAATAAAGTTAAAATAGTACCTTGGTAATATGGTATTAATGTAATTGATGTGATATTATGAAATAGTATACCATAACTTACATAATTAATGGTTTTCTTAATAAACATTGTAAAAGTTTAATAGTTAATAACTTAATTTGATAATTTAACCTATTGTGTCATAAAATAAGTTTTTATAAAAAGAAAATTTACTCTATATCATCGATATACATATAATCAATTTTAAAGATAAGAGCAAACAGATGTGTTGGAGTTTTTCTATTTGTAAGATATGTTGTTTTAGTTGATAAGCACAAGGGGTTAATTTATAAATTTTATAGATTAAAACTGTACTTAAGGAAAGGAGGTATTCATTAAATTATAAGTATTTTATTTTAGGTAAAATCTACAACACTATTAGCCAGGGGAGAGCTGAGGGGTAGATGAATTTTATGATCTAAATTTTTATGAAAATCATTAAAGAAGAGAAGGGGATTTGAACAATGAACAAATATTGCTTAAAAGTAATGAAATGTTTATTTGTATCAGTGTTTGCAATGCTATTATTTACGCTGATACCGACTAATCAAGTTTTTGCAGCAGTGGATGAAACTCATCCAGGATATAGAGTTGAAGGAAGATTTCTATATGATAATACGGGGGAAAAGGTAATCCTTTATGGATTAAATAAAATGGTCATTTGGTTAGATAAAGATGGTGACCCATCTTTTAAGGAAATAGCTAAAACTGGAGCAAACTCTGTTAGAATTGTTTGGACTATGGATGGAACAGCAGCAGAACTTGATACTGCTATTAGTAATTGCCGTGCAGAGCATATGATTCCTATAGTTGAACTTCATGATGCAACTGGTGAAATGTCAAAGTTACCAAGCCTTATAAACTACTGGATAAAACCAGAAGTAGTAAATGTAATCAAGAAACACCAAGAATACCTATTAGTCAACATCGGTAACGAAGTTGGTAATGGTAATGTAACAGAAGCTGATTTCAAAATTAACTATGAAACATCAGTAAAGCAAATGAGAGCAGCTGGCATACATGTACCTTTAATCATTGATGCACCTACTTGGGGTCAAAATATAAACGTGCTTCAAGCCTGTGGACCATATTTAACCTCTGTTGACCCTGACAAAAACCTTATGTATTCAGTGCATATGTGGTGGCCATATATGTATGGACATACAGATCAAGAAGTAGTAAATGAAATTGCAGAATCAGTAAATATGAATTTACCTTTAATAGTTGGAGAATTCGGTAATCAGTGGGAAGCTACAGAGTCTGGTAAGATCCCATATAAACTTATAATGGAACAATGTTATAAAAATCAAGTAGGCTATTTAGCATGGGAATGGGGTCCTGGTAACAACCCTCAAACATTCTTAGATATGACTACAGATGGAACTTTTGCTACCCTAAGAGATTGGGGACTAGAAGTTGCTATAACAGATACATATAGTGTTAAGAATATTGCAAAAAGACCTGCATCAATTTTAGGAAATCTTCTTCCAGAATTACCAAAAGAACCGTTACCGGCTGGAAATTTAGCTGCTGGTAAAACAGCAACTGCTTCATCTGCAGAATCTACAACATATAGCGCAAGCAATGTTACTGATGGCGATTTTGGTACAAGATGGGCATCAAGTGCTTCTGATCCAAACTGGGTTTATATAGATCTTGGTGAAAAGAAAGAAATAAATAGAGTAATAATAAAATGGGAAGCTGCATATGCAACTCAATATAAGATACAAGTTTCTGATGATGCAAACACATGGACTGACATATATACTTCATACAGTGGAAAAGGACAAACTGAAGATATAAGTTTAACAGGTTCAGGCCGTTATGTAAGAGTCTATGGAATGGCAAGATATAACTATAGTTGGCCGTACTCAATTTTCGAAATTGGAATTTATGGTCCAGAATCAGCACAAAGTGCATCAATATCACCAACAGTAGCAGTTTTTGATAAAAATATTGAAAAACAAGCAGATCTTACTATTACTTTAAGCCCACAAAGTAATACTCTTGCTGCAATAAAGAATGGTACAGCTACATTAGTTGCTGGAACAGACTATATTGTAAGCGGTAATACTTTAGTAATTAAGAAAAGTTATTTAGCAAGCCAAGCTACAGGAACAATAAAGCTTACTCTTGATTATAACAACGGTGTTGATCCTATTTTCACTGTTGCAATAGGTGATACAACTCCAGTGGGCGGACCTACTCCAACTATTATCTACGGAGATGTTAACGGAGATAAAGTTGTTAATGCAATAGATTTTGCATTGCTTAAAAAATATCTTCTAGGTCTTTCTACTTTATCTGAGGACACTTTAAAGAAGGTAGATTTAAATCAAGATTCCAAAGTAAATGCAATAGATTTAGCTATCTTTAAGCAATATATATTGGGAACAGTTACAAGCCTACCAGTAGTTAAATAATTATTTTAGTAGAAGCAAGCCAGTTAAATTAAATTTTCTGGCTTGCTTTTTTAGGTGTGCCCAGCATGGGCGAGAGCTCAGTGGTGCCCTTTCCTTAATAAACTAGACAGCTCAAACTCATTATTTCTAGGTTTTTCTATGTCTACACATATAGGGGTAAGCTTAACGGATGCTAAGAATTCTTTGATTGCTCTTTGTTGATCTAAAGGAGCTCTTTTTAAGGAAGGGTATTTAAGTGCATTTATAACTCTAGATACAACTCTTACTACAGAAGAACTATTAGATCATTATAAACATAGGCGGCCAATAGGAACTTCTTTTAGAGAAACTAAAAAACATCTTGGACTAAACCAGTATCAAGTTAGAAGTAAGTGACGGCACATTAAATTTCAGTTGTGGACTTAAGAGCGCAAGAAATGAATCAAAAAAAGAATAAGTATCTTGGAGTTTTAATCAAGCTAATCTAGGAAACTCTATTGAAACGTTTTTCAAGATATTTAAAATAGCTTAGTATAACTTATTTGAATTTTACATGGTAAAGTTTGTTTGTAGATTCACTTGTTTATAGTTTTAATATAAATATTTCTTAAATTTCATAATATGAAACAAAAAGGAACTCTGCACTAGCAATTTTAATTGCTAGTGTAACAGTTCCTATTTTATTGAAAATTTGCAAAGAATCATAATTGAAAATGTCAGTTAAGATAGCTAAATCAAGACTGATGGAGAAGAGGGAAAGACCGTAGATGGTATAGGATTAGAAAGAATTAATAAGATAAACGTATAAATATAGTTTCAAGGAAATGGATATAGAAACTATAATATTGTATGGCTCAAGGGTACTTGCTAAATCTAAGTTAAAGTAAGTGGTATTCAATTATCCTTAAGCATTTATTTTGTTAAAACTTTAATATTTGTCAATAAAGTTAAAATGATTTTAAGAAGTAAAAATTTTAAAGGTGCATGTAAAGTTTTTATATATTATTTGCTAGTAGAATGTTTTAAAATGAATACATGAAAACGTTTAAAGATGTACTAAGGAAAAGCATTCTTAAGTAAAAATTTTAAAGGTATGTGTAAAGTTATTATATGTTATTTGCTAGCAGGATGTCTTAAAATAGAGTACATGAAAACGTTTTTTGGAAGGGTGAGGTGGTAAAGAAGTGAGTAAAGTGTTCTTAAAGATGGAAAATATACACAAGAAATTTCCAGGGGTTTATGCATTAAAAGGTGCAGGGTTAGAAGTTAGAAAAGGAGAGGTGCATGGACTTTTAGGTGAAAATGGTGCAGGAAAATCAACTTTAATGAAAATACTTGGAGGAGTTCATAAACAAGACGAAGGAAAAATTTACGTTGAAGATAAGGAATGTGGCTTCATTAATCCGAGTAAGGCTGCAGAACTAGGAATTGGATTTGTTCATCAGGAATTAAATTTATCAGAAGCTTTAACTGTTGCAGAGAATGTGTTTATGGGTAGGTTACCATATAAAAACAAAGCATTGGGAATTGTTGATTACAAAAAATTATATTCCGACACGGATATAATAATCAAGAGATTAGGGATAGATATTAAACCTACAGATTTAATTTCAGATTTAGAGACAGCCAAAAAACAAATGGTTGAGATTGCTAAAACAATAAGTTTGAATGCGAATATAATTATTTTCGATGAACCAACAACGTCACTCTCAAATAAAGATGTTGCTAGTTTGTTTGAGGTTATAAATCACCTGAAATCTCAAGGGGTAGCAGTTATTTATATATCCCATAGATTGAAAGAAATTTTTGAAATTTGTGATAGAGCAACAGTTTTAAGAGACGGTACTCTTATTGGTAGCTGCAATATTAAGGAGATAAGTCAAGAAGTGCTGATAAATATGATGGTTGGGAGGGAATTAAAAAATTTATTTCCGAAGGAGTTCTTTAAACCAGGAGAAGTAGTTTTGGAAATAAATGGTTTAGGTGATGTCAGTGGAAGAATTAAAGATATTAATATTAAAGCAAGGAAAGGGGAGATTTTAGGATTTGCTGGGCTAGTCGGATCAGGTAGAACGGAGGTTATGAGGTTAATCTTTGGAGCTGATAAGATTGGTAAGGGAGAAATAAAAGTAAATGGCAAAAAGGTAAAAATAAAATCTCCAGAAGATGCAATAAGCAATGGTATATGTCTTTTAACAGAAGATAGAAAAAAACAAGGTTTATCTTTGGTTATGAGTGTAAATGATAATATCAACATTACCAATTTAAACAACTCTTTATTAAATCACAAAGTTTTAAAAGAAACTGGAGATAAATTTAGGGAAGCTTTACTTATTAAGACAGCTAATCTTGATGTTATGGCTGGAACTCTTTCCGGAGGAAATCAGCAAAAAATAGTATTAGCTAAATGGTTAAACACAAATTCAGAGGTGTTTATTTTTGATGAACCTACTAAGGGGATAGATGTAGGGGCCAAAGCTGAAATATATCATATCATGAACGATTTGATAAGAAAAAATAAAGTTGTAATTATGATATCCTCAGAACTTCCTGAACTTTTAGGTATGTCTGACAGAATATATGTTATGTGTGAAGGTAGGATAACAGGAGAACTTAATAGACAAGAAGCTAGCCAAGAAAAAATAATGGCATTAGCTACTGTTGGAGGTGCTAATTAAAAATGAATCAAAATATAGATAATAAATCAAATGTATTTGTTAAAAAATCAAAAAAATTGTTCGTTGAAAATTTAAATAAATTAAATCCTAAAGAATTATTTATGAAGTACTCAATTTTCTTAGTGCTTATTGTTTTAATAGTAGTCTTTTCAGGACTTAGCCCTAAATTTTTAGGTAGTGCAAATATAGGTAACTTTTTAAGACAAATACCTACTGTTGGAATTTTCACGGTTGCTATTACAATGATTATGATTACTGGAGGAGTTGACCTTTCTATCGGAGCAATAGCAGCTTTTTCAGGAACAATAGCAGCTTATATGTCTGTACAAGGATTTAATCCAGTTATTGTTATAGCAGCATGTTTAGCAATAGGTGCTTTATGGGGTATGTTTAATGGAGCATTAATTTCAAAGTTTAAATTAGAACCATTTATACTTACCTTGGGTACAAGCTATCTTATAAGAGGATTAATATTATTCCTTACAAATGGAATTTATATTAAAGGGGTTCCAGATTGGTTTTATAATATTTCAAACACAACTATTGGAACAAAGTTAGTACATTCTAACACCGTAATATTTATTTTAATAGTTATACTAATGGCATTTGTGATGAAAAACACAAGATTTGGACGTTATTGTTATGCTGTAGGTTCAAATAAAGAAGCAGCAAGATTATCTGGAATAAATGTAAATAAACACTTTATAAAAGTATTTGCGCTAGAAGGAAGTTTAGCTGCACTTGCAGGTCTATTATTGATGTCGAACTTAAATGTTGGAGCGCCAAGTGAAGCAAGTGGTATAGATTTATTTGCTATGGCTGCGGCAATTATTGGAGGAGCACAGTTCGGGGGCGGCATAGGTACTATAGGCGGAGCTATAGTAGGTATACTTACAATACAAGTTTTCCAAAGTGGACTTGCCATTATGGGTGTAAATACATTTATACAACAAGCTGTTACTGGAGGAATTATAGCAGTTGCTGTAATTGTAGATTTTTACAGGAAGAACAGCACATTAAAGATAAAAATTTAATTAGTTAAATAATTAGTTAGAATTTATATATTTAAAATTGTAGGAGGACTTTATAATGAAAAAAAGAATTATTGCAATTATCTCAGTTGTGTTAATAACAGGAAGTATATTTGCAGGATGTGGGCAAAAGGCGGAAACAAAAGGAGATTCATCAAGTAATAGCAAAACACTTTATTTTGTGCCAATAGTTGATACAGGAGCATATTGGTCGCCAATGAAAAAAGCAGCTCAAGATGAAGCTAATGCGTTAGGCTATGATTTAGTATTCAAAACTTCACCTTCAAATGAGTCTCAAAAGAATGAAAAGCATTTAGGTTTCTTAGATGAAGCTATACAAAATGATGCTGCAGGAATAGCAGTTTCACCAATGGATCCAGATATGTTTGATAAGAAGGTTAAAGAAATAAAAGATGAAGATATTCCAGTTGTAACTTTTGATGCTGATGTAAAAACCAAGGATAATAGAACTGCTTATGTAGGAACTGATAATAAATTGGCAGGAGAAGAACTTGGTAAACAAGCAGGTGAATATTTAAAATCTAAAGGAATTAAAACAGGTAAAATTGCTTTAGCTGCAGTAAATTTAACTCAAACTACTATGACTTATAGACAAGAAGGTATAAAGAAAGGCTTTGAAAAAGCTATGGGCAGTGATGCTGCTAACTTTACATGGTTAGAACCAATACAAGATAATGATCAAGCAGCAGAGTCTAAAAAGCAATTAGAAGGACAAATTACTGCAAATCAAGATATGGTTGCTGTATTCTCATTAGGATCTGAAGGTCCTGATACAGGTGTAATGGAAGCTATTAAATCTCAAAACAAAGCTGGTAAAATATATCATTTTGGTTTTGACTATACTCCAACATGGGAAAATGGTGTAGAAAGTGGGTTAATTACAGGTATAGTTGACCAAGATTCTTATGCTATCGGTAAGACTGTAATCGATGTATTAGATAAGCAGATCAAAGGGGAGAAAATTGACGACAACTACCCAGTACCAGTAAAATGGATACCAGCAGATCAAATAGTTGAGTACGGAAAAGAAAAGCAAAAACAGTTTACAACTGAAACAAAATAATAATTTGTAATATCAGAGGAGTTTTCCTTAAACTCCTCTTTATTTTACAAAGTTAGGAGGAAAACAATATAATGAATAAAATCAAAAATCCTATCTTGAAAGGCTTTAATCCAGACCCATCTATATGTAGAGTTGGAGAAGATTATTATATTGCAACATCAACCTTTGAATGGTTTCCAGGAGTACAAATACATCACTCAAAGGATTTAAAAAATTGGAACTTAATAAAAAGACCTTTGGATCGATTGAGCCAATTAAATATGATTGGTAATCCTGATTCAGGCGGAATTTGGGCACCTTGTCTAACGTATTCGGATAATCTGTTTTGGTTAATATATACTGATGTTAAGCATTTATCAGGAGCATGGAAAGATAGTTTAAATTATTTAGTAACTTGTGATACTATTACAGGAGATTGGAGTGAACCTATTTTTCTAAATAGTACAGGTTTTGATCCATCCTTGTATCATGATGATGATGGTAAGAAATATTTATTAAACATGGTATGGGATCATAGAGAAGTAAATCATCCGTTTTATGGGATAATGATTCAAGAATATAGTCACGAAGAGAAAAAACTCATTGGGAAATCAAAAGTTATTTTCAAAGGTACAGAAATAAAGCTTACTGAAGGACCTCATATTTATAAAATAAATGGTTATTATTATTTAATGGTTGCAGAAGGTGGAACTAAATATGAGCATGCAGTTACAGTTGCAAGATCTAAGAATATTATGGGACCATATGAACTTCATCCAGAAAATCCAATTTTGACATCTTGGAATAGTCCAACTAATCCATTACAAAAAGCTGGACATGCCTCCTTAGTTCATACCCATACAGATGAATGGTATTTAGCACATTTAGTAGGCAGACCTTTAACTGAAAGAGGATGTTGTCCATTAGGTAGAGAAACAGCTATTCAAAAGATTGAATGGAAGAATGGTTGGCCATATGTAGCTAATGGTAATGAACCTTCATTATATGTTGAAGCGCCACAAATGGAGGAAGTTAAATGGGAGAAGAGCTATCCTGAAAGAGATGATTTTGAAGAAGATCAATTAAATATTAACTTTCAGACGTTAAGAGTTCCTTTAGATGAATCAGTGATGACGTTGAAGGAAAGAAAAGGATACTTAAGACTTCGTGGAAAACAATCTTTAACTTCAAAATTCCTACAAGCTCATGTTTCAAGAAGATGGCAAAGTTTTAATTTTGATGCAATAACAGGTTTACAATTTAATCCTACTAGTTTTCAACAAATGGCTGGGCTAGTATGCTATTATAATACTGAAAATTGGGTATATATTAATGTTACCCATGATGAAGAAGTTGGGAAAATTATCAACTTAATTGAATGTGATAATTTTAAATTTACTGAGCCGCTTAAATATAAAAAAATAGTGGTTCCAGAAGATTTAGAGACAGTTCATTTTAAAGTGGAAGTTAGAAGAGAGAACTATAGATTCTTATATTCCTTTGATGAAAAATTATGGGTTGAGATTCCTATAACTTTTGATTCAAATAAGCTATCTGATGACTATATCAGAGGAGAAGGATTCTTCACGGGTGCATTTGTTGGAATTTGCTGTCAAGATGCAACAGGTACAGGTATAGCTGCTGACTTTGATTATTTTACTTATAAAGAGATTTACTAACTTGACACTTGGCAGGGAATTTTTATATTTAAAATCCTTGCCTTTAGTCATATTTAAGTTTTTACTAAGTGAACAAAGATAAGAAAAATCCAATTTAAATTTGAACTAGATCGTTAATAAATTAAATATTTAATATTTAATATTTAATATCTATAATGAATAATTTATATATAATGTTTTACTATATAAATAAAGTTAGTTAAAAACCATTATATTATCTTTGAGGTGATTGCATGAAAAAGTTAATTTCAGTGTTTTTAATATTATTATTTTTTTTAAGTCTTCAAGGGTGCTATAAAAACACTGAAAACAATTTCAGTAAAAGTCAAAAAATAACACTTAAGATGTGGCATATATGGGCACAAAGATCTCAGGATAATAATTCAATTATTATTGGAGACATTATAAATCAGTGGAATAAAAATAATCCTAATGTTCAAATTGAGGTTGAAAGCGTTGAAAATGAAAAATATAAAACAAAATTAAAGACTGCCTTTGCTACTAATGAATTACCAGATATATTTTATTCATGGGGTGGGAATTTTTCTAAACCATTAATAGATTCGGGGAAAGTGCTAGCTATTAATGAATATTTAGATAATAGTGTAATGGATGAACTTAATGAGGGTATGTTAAGCAATGTAACTTATTATGATAAAATATATGGACTTCCTCTTACTTTTTCTGTAGGTACATTTTATATAAATACTCAATTGTTTGAAGAAGCAAACATTAAAATACCAGACAACTACGATGAATTTCTAGATGTTGTAAAGGCTTTTAGACAAAAAGGTATAACTCCACTATTAGTTGGTGAGCAAGATAAATGGACTGGTACTTTATATTATGATATTTTAGCTCTTAGAGATGGAGGAATAGAAGGTTGTAAGAGTGCACTTTCAGGTAATGATAAAAGTAATATATATTTAAATGCAGCTAATCGATTAAAGGAACTTATAGATATAGAGGCATTTGATGAGTCAAACATAAGGGCTATGAGAGATGAGTCGGAAGTGTTTTTTAAACAAGGAAAAGTAGCAATGTATTTTACAGGAAATTGGCTCACAGGAGAAATACAAGCGGAAACTTCTTTAATAAAAGATAAAATTATGGTTAAAACTTTTCCTATAATGACAGATGGTAAAGGAAATAATAATGAGTTTTTAGGTGGAGCTGTTGACTATTTAATGGTAAGCACCAACTCACCATATAAAGATGAAGCTGTTCAGGCTATAAAATTTATATGTAAAAATCTCTCGAAAAATTACTATGAGTTTGGTTCAGGTTTGCCTGCTTGGAAATACGATTATGATGAAACAAATGTAAATAAACTTTCTAAGGAATTAAGAAAGATGACTGAGAATGGAAAATACCTTTTATATTGGGATATATACTTAGGTGAAGAAAAAGGAAATAAGCACAAGGAGCTAGTCTATAAGTTATTCCAGAAAAAGATAAGTTCTGAGGAATTTGCTGAAGAAATGAAAAAGTTGGAGGAATAAAATTAAAACTATGATTTGTAGATTAAATATTTTTAAATTAAGAGATATATTTACTAGCTTAAAAAATAAATACTTAAATTTAAAAATAAGTTTAAAGATAATTATATATTTTTCAGTAATTTTTATAATAGCAACTTTAGTACTTAACTTTACCTATGGGAAAATTAATAGAACTTATATGACGGAAAAAATAAAGCAAGGTTCCTTCGAAGCTTTAGAAAGTACAAAAGCAAGTATAAACCTAATAATTGATAATGTTTCTAATGCTTCGAAAATGATCGTATCTAGTGATGATGTCCAAAATAGTTTAAAAAACACTAATCTTAAGTCTGATTTAGAGGCTCAAAATAATATTAATAAATATCTCTCTCAGTTTACAAATTTCAACCCATATATTGCATCTATATATATATTAGATAATTACAGCAATAAATATTACTCTGAAAATAATACTTATAAAAGCTTTACAGTTGATCAAATTAGAAATATGGAGTGGTATAACGAAGTTTTAAATGAAAATGGTGGTTATATCTTAAAGCTAAATGGAGGGGGATTGTTTCATAATAAGACGGGTAATTATGAATCATATGTCTCTTTTATAAGAATAATAAATGATATTAATACTCAAGAAAAGGTAGGAGTATTAATTATAAATATTAATGAAAATGCCTTCTACGATTATATTGTAAAGGTAAGCAATCAATATGGCACCAAATTAATTATAGAAAATGAAAATGGTGAAGTTATAACAAAGCCCGATATAGAAGAAAATATATTAAAAGTGGCAGAAAATGAAAAATATTCTGCTAAAAATAAAGGCTTTGTTATTAAAAATTTGAATTACAAAGATTACATTATATCAAATATAAAAATGGAAAAGTATGATTGGAATTTAATTAGTATCAGTGAATATAGTCAATTAAGTGAACAATCAAAATATACAAAAAATTTTATGGTAGTTTTTATAAGCATTAGTCTTTTACTTATTGTCTTTGGCGCAATTGGAATATCAAACATGATTACAAAGCCTTTAACAAAACTTCATAAGTCAATGAAAGATGTAAAAAATGGAGAGTTTAAAATTGTTGAGGGAAAAACCTACAATGATGAAGTTGGAGAACTGAAGAAAGTATATAATATTATGGTTCAAAATATTCAGTTCCTCTTAGATAAAATAAGAGAAGATGAGTTGTTTAAAAGGAAGGCAGAATTAGATTTGTTGATGTCACAAATAAAACCTCATTTTTTATATAATACTTTCGATTCCATAAGTTCCCTAGCATTATCAGGGGAAAATAAAAGGGTATATCAGATTGTAAAAGCTTTAGGAACATTTTATAGAACAAGTTTGAGCAATGGGCGAGATGTAATAACAATTGAAGAAGAGATAAATACTATAAAGAGTTATTTGGTAATCCAAAATATAAGATATAATGATAAGTTTGACGTCCAATATAACTTAGATCCAAACTGCAATGAATTTAAAATAATAAAGTTAGTGTTACAACCTTTGGTAGAAAACTCTATTTATCATGGGCTTAGAAGTAAAGTAGAAAAGGGAATGATAAAAATTTCTACCTATGAAGAAGGGGAGAAGATTGTACTGAGTGTTGAAGATAATGGCTGTGGAATAGATGAATCAAAAATTAAAGAGCTTATGGACGGCAGAACTTCTGGGATCGGAGTTAGAGCTACAAAAGAAAGGCTAAGAGTATTTTATGGTGCTAAGAGCGAATTTATTATTAAAAGTGAAAAAGATGTTGGAACTAAAATAATAATTAAAATTCATAAAAAGGAAGTGAATTAACTAATGAATAATGTGATACAGATGATTACAGTCGATGATGAATATTTAATTAGAAATCTAATAAAAAATTGCATAGACTGGAACAAAATTGGTGTTGAGATAATAGGAGAAGCTTCTAATTCAGAAGAAGCTATAGAAATAATAAAAGAAAATCAACCAGATATTGTTTTAACTGATATATGTATGCCTTCAACTGATGGACTAGATATGAGTAATTATATTTTAGATAAGTATCCCAATATTAAAGTTGTTGTAATAACTGGCTATGATGAGTTTGAATATGCTAAAAGAGCTATAAAGGTTGGAGTAAGTGACTTTATACTTAAACCTATAAATGACGATGAATTAAAAAAAACAGTTTTAAAATTGAAAGAGAGCATATTAAATGAAAGATTAAAGGAAAAGGATTATAGACAAGCTAAAGATAGACTAAGTACCTTTGGGGATATTGTGAATTTAAATGAAAATGAAAAATATGAAGATAAAGCATTAAATATCGAAGATGTAAAGAAATTTATATTAAAGAATATATCCAATGTTGATTTATCATTAAAATTTGTATCAGAACATTTTTATGTTAATTCAAGCTATTTAAGCAGGATATTTAAATTAAAAACTGGCAATAATTTTTCAGAGTATGTTACTAATGTAAGGATGAAAATTGCTATGGATATGCTTAAAAACTCAGATGCGAAATCAAGTGAAATAGCTAGAAAAATAGGTATAGATGATCCAAATTACTTTAGTACTTGTTTTAAAAAGTATACTGGTAGTTCTATAAAAGAATTTAAGAAAACATTGATTAAATCATAGCTACAGATGATGGACAAACTAAAAATACAAGAGCATGCACTGATTTTCTTATTAGTAAAGATATAGTAACTATTATGTTTTTATATTGTGAGCAGATTCATAAAGAGAGCGCAAATATCATATATGCAAATTAATAGTGTTTCTAAAAGTTATGGGTAAGCTATGTAAATGATGGGTGGTAAGAACAATTCGCAGAAGATTGATGGAATGAAACTAAAGAATCGCTAAAAGAAATCTTAGACAAAGGTTAGGTTAAAGCAGAAAATATCAGTGAAATCAGACTAAGGGCACAAATGCATGGATTAGTTGCATTAGATGAAAATGATAGAGTTTTAATGCATGCTACTTTAAGATGTAATAAAGAACAAAAAAGCAATGTGATTATTTAGAATATGAACTTGGACAATATAAGTTATAAAAATACACTGAAAATAAAGCATTAATAAAGATAGAAGATACAGTATAGAAATTATTGAAAACGTTTACGTCGATTTTTCATTACTATACTACTGTTTAAAAGATAAGTTCCAAGAAATAAGTAGTTTATAAAATAATATTATTTAAATTAGGCTGTTGTAGAAAGGAAATATTATGATGAGTATTATAAGAGATTTTTATGGAAAAACATCAAAGGAGGAGAATGTTGATATTTTTACTTTAAGTAATAATAACAATATGTCGGTTAAAATAATTAATTTTGGAGGTATAATTGTTTCTTTAATAGTTGCGGATAAAAATGGTAAGATTGATGATCTTGTATTAGGCTATGAAGGTCTAGAAGGATATATCGAAAACCCTCCATTTTTTGGAGCTATTATAGGTAGGCATGCTAACAGAATTGAAGATTCTACTATTGAGGTAAATGGAAAAATATACAAATTAACTAGCAGTGAAGGGAAAAATCATCTTCATGGTGGAATTAATGGATTTCATAAGGTTCTTTGGAATGCAGAAATAGTAATGTATGGACAAGGTGAATATCTTGAACTGTCTTATATTAGTAAAGATGGTGAAGAGGGGTATCCAGGAAATCTAAAAGTTAAAGTTAGATACAAGTTAAACGATGATAATGCTCTTGAGATTAATTATTTTGCCGTATCTGATAAGGATACAGTGGTAAACTTGACAAATCATTCATATTTTAATTTATCTGGTCATTCATCAGGAAATATTTTAAATCATAAATTGAAAATTGATGCAGACAAGTTTACTGCAATAAATGAGGAGAGTATACCTACTGGTGAAATTAAAAATGTAATTGGAACTCCTTTGGATTTTACGAAGGAGAAAGTTATAGGGTCTGAGATATTTAGTGACTATGAACAAATAATAAATGGACATGGTTATGATCATAATTATATTCTAAATGTCAGTGGCAAAAGTCCAGAAAAAGCAGCAGAAGTTTTTGACGAAGATAGTGGTCGAGTTATGGAGGTATATACCACAAAGCCTGGGATACAATTTTATTCTGGAAATTATCTTAATGTATTGGAACATGGGAAAGATGGTTCAAAGTATTTTAGAAATTCTGGACTATGCTTGGAGACTCAATATTTTCCTAATTTATTAAAGCACAATCATCTTTCATCATCGATATTAAAAGCAGAAGCACATTATAATTATACAACTATTTATAAATTTTCTATTAGAGAAAATGGTAATGATGTATTAATTCAGGATGCATACTTTTGAGGAAAAACTAAATTTTGATATCTATATAGAAGGCAATTTAATAACTGGGAATTTAGCTGAAATAGTTAAGAAACAATCAAAAATATTAGAGGACGTAATTTACAGGGGAATCTTTGCGCCTAATATTATATTAAAGATAGAAAATGATATTAATAAATATTATTGTAATAAAATTACGTCTTTTTCAAAAATCGTTAGATATTTAGGCGTTGTATGAAAATGAAATGTATCAATATGAAAAAGAGGTATTAGTTATTACTGAACCCTTTTATATTCAATCTATCACTAGTGAAAATGATACAATTATAGTTGACCGCGTTGATTTGATGGAAAGTGCTAAAAGCTATATGATTTATGTGTAAAAATTAAGTTTTACTTTTGTGAAGGAATTCAGTAGAACCAAGAACTATTATTATATTTGATAATTGTAAATTAGGCTAATTTTAGGTAAAGAGATTATAATTAATCTCTCATTAAGATTAGTCTTTTTGATGTTAATTTGTCAATTTAAGAATATGATGAAGAATGGATAAATTACAACGGATATATAGAAATAATGATAAAGTAATTGGCTAATATATGGTAAAAATTTGTCTATATTACAAAAATAATTGTTTATATTGTACAATATATGTTTATTGTTGATTATGGTATAATTATTCCAATATTACATTTTAATAAACTATATCGATAAATAATACAAAACTAATATTCTCGATAGGATAAAATTAATAAATTTTCAATTTGTCACATTGGCATATCAAGAAAATGGAATATAAAAATCTATAAGATAAAAACTTAGCTATAAGAGAGATGCTAAGGAGGTGAAAAAGTTGGAATTGTTAAAACAATTAAAAAAAATGCAGAAGGAATTTCAAGAAAATTTAGAAAATCTAAAAACACGTATATTGGTTTGTGGAGGAACTGGCTGTATTTCTTGTGGCTGTAAACAAATTCTAGATAAGTTAAAAGAAGAACTACTTATTAACTTTCTAGATGATAAGTTTAGATTGATAGAAACCGGTTGTCATGGCTTATGTGAAAAAGGACCAATTGTAATTATTTATCCTGAAAAAACCTTTTACTGTAACGTGCAAGTTGAGGATATAAAAGAATTAGTTGAAAGGCAACTTATAAATGGAGAAAAAGTAGAAAGATTATTATATAAAAATCAAATTAGTGGAAGAGATATCTATTCTTATGAGGATATAAATTTTTACAGAAAGCAGCAGAAACTTGTGTTATCAAATTGTGGTGAAATAAATCCAGAAAGTATTGAAGCTTATATATCAAAAGGTGGTTATCAAGCAGTAGGTAATGTTTTAACCAAAATGAAGCCTCAGGAAGTAATTGATGAAGTTAAGAATTCAGGACTTCGAGGTCGAGGAGGAGGAGGATTTCTAACTGGACTTAAGTGGCAGCTTGCTAGGGATAGTATTGGAGTGAAAAAATATGTTATTTGCAATGCTGATGAAGGTGATCCTGGTGCTTTTATGGATGAAAGTATATTGGTAGGAGACCCACATAAGGTTATTGAGGGTATGATAATAGCTGCATATTCTATTGGTTCCGACCAAGGATATATTTATGTTAGAGCAGAGTATCCATTAGCTATTAAACGATTAGAAAAAGCTATTGATCAAGCAAAACAGTATGGATTCTTAGGAAAAGAAATGTTTGGAGAAGTGTTCTCTTTCAATATAGAGATTAAAGTTGGTGCTGGAGCTTTTGTTTGTGGTGAAGAGACTGCTTTGATAGCATCTATAGAAGGAAAACGTGGAATGCCTAGATCTAAACCACCATTTCCAGCAGAAGAGGGATTATGGGGAAAGCCGACCAACATAAATAATGTTGAAACTTATGCAAATATTCCAATAATTATTAATAGAGGAGCTGAATTTTTTCGTTCAATAGGTACTAAAGGTAGCAAAGGAACTAAAGTTTTCTCATTAACAGGTAAGATTGAAAATACTGGTTTAGTAGAAGTTCCGATGGGGATTTCCATGAAAGAAATTATTTATGATATAGGTGGGGGAGTACCTAATAATAGAAAATTTAAAGCAGTTCAGATAGGTGGTCCATCAGGAGGGTGTTTGACGGAAGAAAAGTTAGATTTACCTGTAGACTATGATTCTTTATTGCAAGTAGGAGCTATAATGGGATCAGGTGGATTGGTAGTTATGGATGAAGATAACTGTATGGTAGATATGGCAAGGTTTTTTTTGAATTTTACAGTAGAAGAATCTTGTGGAAAGTGTACTCCTTGCAGTGAAGGAACCAGAAGAATGTTGGAAATATTAGAGAAAATCGTAAATGGTAGGGCAAAAATCGAAGATCTAGATCAATTGGAGAATTTGGCGAAAACAATAAAAGATACTGCTCTTTGTGGGTTAGGACAGGCAGCTCCTAATCCTATATTGTCCACATTAAAATATTTTAGACATGAGTATGAGGAGCATATAAAGTATAAAAAATGTGTAGCTGGTGTATGCAACGCATTAGTGAAATATTATATTACGGATGATTGTAAAGGATGCACTAAGTGCATGAATGTATGTGCTGTAGATGCAATTAACGGGCAAGTTAGGAGCCGACATATAATAGACGCAGATAAATGTATAAGGTGTGGAGCTTGTAGAAAAATTTGTTCTTTTGATGCCATAATTAAAACATAAAAGACGAGAATTTAAACTTTTGTGTGGAAATATTTGACATGAACAATTAGATAAAGGAGAGGGGTATAACGATGGCAGATAAAAAAAAGTCATATGATAATACAACAGAGGAAATGATTAAAAAAGCACATTGTGATGGTGTACAGACTGTTTGGGATAGATTAGAAGCACAACAGCCGCAGTGTGGTTTTGGTCAACTAGGGTTATGTTGTAGGAATTGCAATATGGGACCATGCAGAATTGATCCTTTTGGGGAAGGTACTTCAAAAGGTGTGTGTGGTGCTACAGCTAGCACAATAGTTTCAAGAAATTTAGTTAGAATGATAGCAGCCGGAGCAGCAGCTCATGGTGATCATGGTAGAGAAGTAGCATTAGTCTTTAAAGCGATGGCAGAAGGAGCATTAGAGGGATACGAGATCAAGGATGAAACTAAGTTAAAAGTGATAGCTTATAAGTTAGGAATTGATATAGAAAGTGAAAATACGGAAATTGCTAAAGAGGTTGCAAGAACAGCTCTTTGGGATTTTGGAAAACAAGACGAAAAGATTATTACATTTGCTGATGCCTACGCCCCTAAAAGCTTAAAAAACATTTGGTCAAGTATCAAAGTAGCTCCAAGGAATATTGATAGAGAAATTACAGAAAGTATGCACCGAACAAATATGGGCGTTGATGCTGATTACCTTAGCTTGAGCTTACAAGGAATTAGGACATCTCTTGGGGACGGTTGGGGCGGATCTTTAATTGCTACTGAATTTTCAGATGTGATGTTTGGTACTCCTAAACCTGTTAAGACTTTTGCGAATTTAGGGGTGTTAGAAGAAGATAAGGTAAACATAATTACTCATGGGCATGTACCAATTTTATCTGAAAAGATTGTTGAGGCAGCTGAAGATAAGGAAATGATAGAGTTAGCTAAAAGTAAAGGTGCATTAGGGATTATAGTAGCTGGTATGTGCTGTACAGGAAATGAAATCTCTATGAGGCATGGTATACCAACAACTGGTAACTTTCTGCAACAAGAATTAGCTATAACTACTGGTGTTGTAGATGCTATGGTCGTAGATTATCAATGTATAATGCCTTCTCTTGTAGACGTAGCTGATTGTTATCATACAAAAGTGATTACTACTTCTGAAAAAGCAAGAATACCTGGAGCACAACATATAGAGTTTCAGCCACAAAAGGCAGATGAGATTGCTAGAGAAATTGTTAAAAACGCCATTGAAAATTATCCTGCAAGAACAAAAGATAAAATTAAAATTCCTTCAGAAAAGATGGATGGAATTGTAGGCTTTTCTTTAGAGGCAATAGTAGAAGCCTTAGGTGGCTCCTTAAACCCACTAATTGATGTGATTAAAGAAGGTAAAATTAAAGGAATAGCAGGTATTGTAGGCTGTAATAATCCTAAAGTAGAACAGGATAGGGGCAATGTTGAAGTGGCTAAAGAGTTAGTAGCTAATGATATTTTAGTTGTAGGAACAGGGTGTTGGTCAATTGCAGCTATGAAGGCAGGTCTATTTAAGTTAGAAGGTGCTGAATTAGCTGGAGCTGGGCTTAAAGCTGTTTGTGATAAGCTTGGCATTCCACCTTGTTTACATATGGGAAGTTGTGTGGATAACACAAGAATACTTGTTACAATAGCTGCAATTGCAGAAGCATTAGGGGTAAAAACCTCAGATTTACCTGTTGCAGGAGCAGCACCAGAATGGATGAGTGAAAAAGCGGTGGCTATAGGCACTTATTTTGTTGCTTCAGGAGTGTTCACTGTTCTAGGGACAGTACCTCCTATTTTAGGAAGCAGTGAAGTGGTAGAGTTATTAACTGAAGGTGTAGAAGCGGTTACAGGAGGTAAGTTTGTTGTTGAAAGTAACCCTAAGAAAATGGCAGCGCTAATAATTGAACATATAGAAAATAAAAGAATACAGTTACTAGGGAAGAGGGGATAAAGATGAAAAAAGTCATAGACATTTCCCTAGATAAGTGCTTAGGATGTCGTACTTGTCAGCTAGAATGTGCTATTGAACATTCTAATTCAAAGGATTTATTTGTAGCTGTTCAGGAGATCCCTCTACCTGAGTATAGGATGAGTGTAGAATTTGTAAACGGAGTTAATATCCCTTGGCAATGCAGACATTGTGATGATGCTCCTTGTGAAAATATTTGTCCTACAGGTGCTATAGGTAGAAAAGATTATGAAGGACCAATTTTAATAGAAAACAGTAAATGTGTAGGATGTAAACTATGTGTTCAAGTTTGCCCATTTGGAATATTAAAGAAAAGTAAATCAGACATCGTTATAATTAAGTGTGACTTTTGTATAGATAGGTTACAAGAGGAGAAGGAGCCCGCTTGTGTGGGGGGATGTCCTACAAAGGCTTTAAAATTGATCACTTTAGAAGAACTAGCTAATAAGAAAAAAGAAGCTGCAACTGAAAGATTTTTAAGTGTTTTGCAGCAAGGTTAAGTAACATAATTGCTAGTAGAGCTATAGATGAATCAGGAGTGATAGAATGAAAGTAACTATTGATAGACGAGAAGTTATAGTGGAAAAAAAGGAAACTATTTTAGCATTAGCAGTTAAATTGAATATTGAGATTCCAACCTTATGTCATCATCATGGGCTAGAAGCATATGGTGGTTGTAGATTATGTATTGTGGAGGTTGAAAAGAATGGACGTAAAAAGCTAGATACTGCTTGTACTAGATATTTGGAAGATGGTATGATAATTACTACGTCAACTGAAGAGATAGTAGAAAAAAGAAAATTAATTGCTGAGCTGTTACTTGCAAGAATTCCAGATTCAAAAGAATTAAAAGAGAAATTTCAGAAAATAGGAGTTACAAAAAGTAGATTTGAAAGTGATAATTATCAGTGTCTCTTATATTGTGGTAAGTGTATTCGAGTATGTAAGGAAAAGATGGGAATTGAAGCCATAAGTTTTATAGGAAGAGGCTATAAAACTAGAGTAGGTACACCTTTTTTTATTGATTCAGAGGTTTGTATTGGGTGTGGGGCTTGTGCTGAAATTTGTCCTATTGGAACTATAAAAGTTAAAGATGAAGACTCCACTAGATATATTGAATATTTTAATACATCAATTGAGTTAAAAAAGTGTAAGGAATGTGGAAAATTCTTTAGTACTAAGAAGATTATAGAGAAATTACAAAAGGATTATTCTAATAAAACAGATTTTGATTTATGTGAAGAATGTAAGAAAAATGAAGCTATGTTGAAGTTTAGGAGGGTAAAAATATGAAAATAGCTATTTCGGGAAAAGGTGGAGTAGGTAAGACAACTATTTCTGCAGGTATCGCTAGAATTTTTTCTAGGGAAGGAGAAAAGGTTATTGCTTTAGATACAGACTCCTCTCCAAATTTAATAACTACTCTTGGTGGAGGTCAAGGTGATGTGAAACCATTGTCTGAAATAGAAGAGTTAATCGAAGAAAAGATGGGTATAAAGCCAAGCAGTGGAGAAGGTCAAATGTTTAAATTGAACTTTACCGTAGATGATATTTTAGATAGATTTGGGGTTCAGTGTAATGATGGTGTGAAGCTTTTAGTAGCTGGATCAATTAAACAAGGAGGTAGTGGATGTTTCTGCGCTGAGAATACGCTTGTTAAAAAAATATTGAAACACTACATAAACGAATCGGAGTATACCTTAATAATGGATATGGAAGCTGGAATTGAGCATCTAGGAAGAGGGACTACAGAAAATATAGATGTGCTTATAACTGTTGTAGAACCAAATCTACGTTCTGTTGAAACTGCAGAAAGAATAAATAAGTTATCTAAGGATATAGGAATAAAGAATAATGTGGCAATTTTGAATAAAGTAAAGGATGAGATAGAGAAAAAAATTATTGAAGATAAATTAAGTATTCCTATTATCTATACTATTCCATATAGTACTAGTGTCAGAGATGCAGACCTTAAAGGGACTTCTGTATTTGACGAAGATGAGGAATTTACAAATATAATGTCAGAATTGAAAAAGAAATTATAGTTTAAGCGTGGGATTTTTATTCCACGCTTAAATTTTTTACAAGTTCAATAGCTTTATCCGGTGTCATAGAAGGATATACTTTATTATTAACCATTAATACGGGAGCTCGGCCACATGCACCAAGGCAATGTACTGTTTCTACGGTAAATAATAGGTCATCTGTTGTAAGTTTTACTTCTGACAGATTTAATTCCTTACGTAGTCTGTCTAAAACAGGAATGGACTTTTTAACATGACAAGCAGTGCCATCACAAACCTTTATAATATATTTCCCCTTGGGGTCTAGGGAAAAATTCTTATAGAAGGTGGCTACACTATAGATTCTTGCTTCACTTATATCAAGTTTCTGCGAGAGATATGAAAAAACTTCTTTAGGTAGAAAACCATAGTGGTTTTGTATACTTTGTAAGAGATGGACAATTGAGCTTTCTTTGCATCCGAGACCATCAATAATACCGTCAATAAAGTTAAAATCAAATGTTTTGTTCACGTAAATCCTCCGTTCATAATAGCTAGTTTTGTCTTTATCACAAGTCTAAATTATAAAAATATATAATTCATAGTATTCTTTAGATCATGATATCATAAATCAACAATTATTCCATAGAATAAATTATCAATTGTGTAGTTTTATCTTTAATTCGGCAATAATGTATAAAAATTGGGAAATATACTTATTATTGTATTTTGTTTTCGTAGATTATTTCAAAAAGAAATTTATTGATTACTTCAACATTTTGTTAAAAACATTAACTTAGTGAATAAATAAAGATGATATTTAGGAATTCTATAAGTATATGAGTTTTAAGAAGGTTCCTACATCAATTAATATACTGTAACTTTAAAAGCGTAGTTTATTTATCTGAACATATATATTAAGATATTTGGCTCTGTAGTGATTTTGGGTGTTTTTAACAGTAAGAGGTATATAAATGGAGTTTTTACATCGATTACAAATGGACGATTAATTTGGAGGATTTTATATGAGGATGGTTAATGTCTCCAATTTAAAAGGGGATGAAATACTTGGAAAGAAGATTTTTGATGAAGCAGGTAGGGTTTTACTTGGTGGTGGAGTAAAACTAAATGAGTATTATGTTAAAAGGATAAAAGAACTGGGAATACAATCGGTATATATAGAGGATGAGATATCAAAAGATGTGCTTATAGAAGAGAGTATCTCCAATAAGACAAGGCAAATGTGTAAGCATGCTATTAAAGAAATGATTGGGAAATATTATCGAGAAGGAAAAACTATCAATAGTAGTATTATGAAGTCAGTGACTTCGGTGATTGAGGATGTGCTTTCAAATAAAAATGTTTTAATAAATGTAGCAGAAATAAATGCAAATGATAAAAATATATACTCTCATTCTGTAAATGTCTGTGTTATGTCTACGATAATAGGAACTCATATGGGATATAATATGGGAATACTTAGGGATATAGCTACAGGGGCAATTCTCCATGATATTGGTAAAATAAAAATTTTAAACGATAAAAAAATTTTATCGCAGTTTAAAAGTGATGAGGAATTAGATAAATATATTGAAATGATGCATCCTAAGGTTGGATATGATTTTTTAGCAGAACAACATATTTGGAATGCACATGTTAAGATAGCTGTATTAATGCATCATGAAAGATGTAATGGTAGTGGATATCCATTAAAGTTAAAGGCTGAAGAGATAAATCAAATTGCAAAAATAGTGTCTATATGCAATACCTTTGATAACTTAATAAGCGGCAGGAATGAAAGTGAAGGTAAAACTGTTTATGAAGTTACTGAATATCTTGTGGGCATGAGTAACGTTTATTTTGATGAAAAGGTAGTAAGAAAATTTACAATGAATATAGCTGCTTTCCCAACAGGAAGTGGAGTAATATTGAGTTCAAATGAAAAGGGATTAGTGATAAAACAAAATAGATCAATGCCGCTACGACCAGTCGTAAGAGTCATATTTGATAAAGATGGAAATACTCTTTCAATACCATATGAAATAGATTTATTAACAGAATTAACTCTCTTTATTATAAAAACCTGTGAAATTTAATTTTGGGGAGAAATTTTATGAGTAATAGAGAAATATATGCAAATGATAGTTATTTCAGTGAGTGTCTAAAATTAATAAATAATACCTTTCAAAATTTTTTAGACGTAGATAGTGTTAATTACCATGCAGAGTTGATAATAGCATTGAATGAAATTGGTTTATTTTTTGATTTAGATAGAATTTATATATATTACTTTTCAAAAGACATGTCTTCTATGAAACTTGAATCTCAGTGGAGTAAAGAAAATATAAAACCTAAAAGAAAGATAGTTGAAGAAGAAGTAGTTTATGCTCTTCCATGGTTAGTTCGAGGTATTAGGAATAATGATTATATTGCAATAAGCAATATGAAAGAACTTCCGGAAGAAGCGATGTTTGAAGCGGAAGTTTTTAATAAAGAAGGAATAAAAGCTTTCCTTATGATTCCGTTAAAAAGTCAAAAGAAAATTATTGGATTCATTGGTTATGAAAGCCTGACTAAACCTATAACATGGGAAGCAGAAAGAATTAAAACCCTTAAATATATATCAAGAGCTTTTTCATATCTGAAGGAAAGGCTTATAAGAGAAAAAGCGTATGAGTCAATACTTGATGGGCAAGCAATCTTACTTGATAATGCTCAATCACAAATTTGGGCTTTAAGCAATGTCACCTCTTATGCTACAGTTAACGAAACTCATGCAAAATTCTTTGGAAAAAATAAAGTTGAGTTAGAATATCAAGATTTTTATGATGTATTTGATATAGATACTGCTAATGCCTTGTCTCAGCTAAGTTGGGATTTGTTTGAAAAGAACGAACTAGCAGAAAAGGAACTTGAAATAAATAATTATAAGGGGGAAAAAAGGCTACTTAATGTTAAAGGGATTCCTCAAAGAGATACTATTGGAAACATAAAATACATCATTTGTACAGCAGTAGATATAACAAAGCAGAGAAGTGCTGAAGCTCAATTGTATAAAGCAAAGGAGGAAGCAGAGGCAGCAAATATTGCAAAAAGTAAATTTTTGGCAAATATGTCTCGTGAAATAAGGACTCCTATGAATGGTATATTTGGATTTCTTGAACTTTTAGAATTGACTAATTTATCATCGGAACAAAAGGAGTTTATACGTGAAGCAAAATCTGCATCAGAAGTATTGCTACATATTATTAATGATATTTTGGATTTATCAAAAATCGAAGCTAGAAAATTGATTATGGAAAATATAAGCTTTAATTTAAGGGATGCTATAGAGGATACTGTTTCGCTTCTTGCACCTAAAGCAGCAGAAAAAGGCCTTGAACTTTATGTGAGGATTAAAGAAGATGTCCCAGAGGAGGTTATTGGTGACCCATCAAGGTTAAGACAAATATTAAATAATCTTATATATAATGCAGTGAAATTCACGGAAAAGGGTTATGTCTCTATTTCAATGGATTATCTTGAAAAAGATCATGAAATAGCTTTAGTTAATTTTGAAGTAGAAGACACTGGAATTGGAATTGCTACAGAAGATATCCCTAAAGTGTTTGAAGCTTTTAATCAAGCAGATGCGTCTACAACTAGGAAATATGGAGGAACTGGTTTAGGTCTTCCTATATCCTATGAGTTGATTAAAATGATGGGTGGGGATATCAGAGTTGAAAGTAAATTGGGTGAGGGGTCAACCTTTAAATTCAATGTAAATTTAAAGATTGCCAAAAGAGCATCAGAACAAAGATGCCTATTTGACAAACTGAAAGGTAAAAATATTATAATTGTCGATGGCAATGAGAATAATATAAATATCATTAAATCAAATTTTCAAGGAACTGGAGTTAATATATTTGAAGCTAAGAATGCAGGAAATGCCATTAATATAATTATTTCAAATGCTAATACAGAAAATAGAATAGATATAGCCATTATAGATTATCAAATGTCAGATATGACTGGTTATGAGCTTGCAACGACAATAAAGACTATACCTTTTGCTAAGGAAATTAAACTCATACTTTTAATAAACTTAAGTCAAAAGGGAGAATCTAATGTTGCACAAGAAAACGGATTTTTATCTTCCTTATTTAAGCCAATAAGGAGAAAAGATTTATTGAATTGTATTAGTAAAATCTTTGGTTTACAAAAGGAGGATGAAGAGAATAGGAAAATTGAAATTAAGGATGCTATTAGCGAAACTAAGAATAGGTTAATCCCTAAAATTTTATTAGTTGAAGATAATGAAATAAATCGTAAAATTTTTATAAGCATGATTAAATCACGTAATTTCACTTGTGATGTGGCAGTTGATGGAAGTGAAGCTTTAAAAGCTGTAGAAAAAAAAGATTATGACATTATTTTCATGGATTGTCAGATGCCTACAATGGATGGATATGAAAGTACAGCTAAGATAAGAAAGCTTGAAGGGAATAAGAAGCATACAAGGATTGTTGCAATGACTGCTAATGCAATGGAAGGTGACAGTGAGAAGTGTATCGAAGCTGGAATGGATGATTATATCAGTAAGCCAATCAATTTTAATAAAATGTTTAAGATTATAGAGGAAAGTATAAAAGAACAAGAATTTTCAATCAGCTATATTAGTATTATTGATAAATATCTTCATTGTTTTACTAAAGTTACAGGACTTGGAGAAGAGGATGCAAAAGAAATCTTTGAAGAATATATAGCGTGTTTGCCTGGTTTACTAAAAGGAATTAATAAAGCAATTGATGGTAATGATTTTAGAAAATTGGCTAAGCTTGGTCATGAGTTAAAAGGTTCAGCTGGAACTTTAAGAATAACTTCTATATATGAATTAGCAATAAAGCTCGAAGAAGCAGCTAAGAAACATCAGACGAATGATTGCTTAAGGCTCTTCACAGAAATGAAAAAGATATTATGTTGATTTCGCTATATTAAAGATTTTATTTTGCTTTGTTTTGGTTACAACATTAACAAATTACATTGGAAAATACAAAATCAAAGAACTCAGAATTAGCTTAATGAATTAAAAATTATTGCCTAATTGAGGAATAAAAGAACTAGGTCTATTTGAGTGCGCTTAAAATTCAGAAATCTTCAAATGACTGATGTGATATTTTAAGTATTTGGAAAATTCTTGTTTTAAACCGGAAAGGAGAGACGCTCGTGATTAAAATTTAATCACAAGCGTCTCTCCCTATTTTAATTCTAAAGATATCCCTAATGAGCCATTTTTTCTAATGAATTACTTAGAGTTTTAATTTCATTTACAGAATTACTAATCATAACAATATCTGCATTAGTACTTTCAGCTGTAGCTGATAATTCCTGTATGCTAGCTACTTGTTGTTCTGAAATGGCAGCGATGGAATTAACATTTTCTAGTATCTCCATGAATTCTCTAGAAGTTTCATTACTTATTTCAGAGCTTTCTTCTAGACGTTTGCTGGTTTTAAGCATATTATTTTCTATTACTGAAAAGTTTTCACTTACTTCTGAAAGTAGCTTTTTACCAACTTCAACAGCGGTATCCCCTGATTTAACTTTGTCAACAACCAACGTTGTCTGTTGATTGATAGTATTTATTATAGTATTTATATCCTTTACTGTTGTTGAACTTTCTTCAGCTAATTTTCGAACTTCTTCAGCAACAACAGCGAAGCCTTTACCATTTTCTCCAGCTCTAGCAGCTTCGATAGCTGCATTTAATGCTAAAAGGTTGGTTTGCTCAGCAATTTGGTTTATACCTTCAAGGTATTTATTTATTTCAATTATTTTATCTTGAAGGTTAGTTACTGTGCCAAATGATGCATTTACTGCTTGATATATTATATCCATTTGGGTATTCATTTTTTTAATCTTAGAAGAACCATCTGTGATTTCTTCAACCATCTTAGAGGATTCAGAATTTATATCATTAGTTATCTCATTATTTTTTAATACATTCTCTGAAGCAATATTCATTTTATCATTGATAGTACTTATATTTTCAGCTTGCTCAGTAACACCATTTGCCATCTCTTGCATGTTGGTATTCATGGTTGATATAGCTTCTTTGGAGGAGTTAATGCTTTTGTCAAAGTTAATAACAACTCCATTTAATAGATTTGAACTATTCTTTATTTCTTCTAAGGAATTGCTTAATTTTAAGGAAAGATCTGCAGCAATCTTTTCTTTTCTTATAGCTTCATTTACTGTTCCTTTTCCCCATTTTGTAAGAAAATATAGTAGAGCTAAGACACCGTTAGTGCAAATTAGTATATATACAAAAGACCATATGTTAGCTTCAGGGTTAATTAATAGTTTGGGACCACTAATTATATATATAAAAATAAAGGTTACATTTGTTATAACTTGATGAGCTGCTATTAATTTATTATGAAAGTATAGAGTTATCATAGCTATAGAGATAAATATAAGGTAATGATTTCCTACATCAGTGACAGGATTGTTTATAAATGCCATTGTCCCAGCAAGTAATGGGGCTAAACTAAAAATCAATGCTTTAACATTATCGCGTAACTTAGAAAAATAGATTGCTGTGAGGACTACCCAAATGACAACATCTTCCACAAAGACCGGTATAGAAGCAGAGAGTCCATCACTTACCAAAGTTAATATAAAAATTAGTAAAGATACAATTATTACAACTACAAGGTTTACCAAGTGCACATTTTTAACATTGTAAATTGAAGAGGTTTCAGTGTTCATATTATACATCCTTTCAGTGATTTTATTAAATTAAATTTGTTGTGTTAAGCTATTATGAAGTTGTATGTTGATATATATAACTTCTAATAAATATATTCGAAAAAAGTAATGATAACTATATGCAGATATTGTAAAATATATTTTCTCAGTTCCCAAAAAGGATCTGAACTCCCCGATCCTAAAATACACATTAAAACATACCTTGAAAATCAATAATAATGTTTTCTGATTAGGTTTCCAATTTAGGAATAATAGAAAACTAAATTTAGAATATATATATTTGCTATTTTAATTATTGCAAGAAAAGAGTTTATATTCAGCAAGAATTCAATATAATAAATTTTTAGTAAAGAGTGGTTTAGGTTCATTTTTGCGATACAACCAGATATGTGTATGATGCTAAGTATAAACTATAAAGAGTTGTAGAATAATAAATGCATAATAATCAAAAAAAGTTTTTAAGGTTGAATGAGTTTGAATCATATATATGGATATGATATGATTCAAATATTCTATCTAACTTTGTGTCAAGAAAAAATATATTAAGAAACTTAAGCTAAAACAGTTGCTTTAGTAAAAAGTATCAAGGCTATACTGAGAAGTATTGTCGTGAAGGAGAAACTATTAATATTAGCATTATGAAATAAATAAATTAAGTGATTAAGGATGTATTTTCAAATAAAAATGTTTTAATAAATAGGAAGGATCACTATGAAAAAGAAGATATTAGTTGTTGATGATTCATCTTATATGCGAATGTTTCTAACAAAGATCATCAAAAAAACAGATAAATACTTGGTGTTTGATGCACCAGAAAAGGATTATGCTATTGATGTTTTTAATACTGTAAAGCCAGATATTGTTACCTTAGACTTAGATATCTCTGAAAATAGATGGGGAGGTATGGAAGTATTAACTGAGATGATTAAAATTAATCCAGAAACAGTTGTAATAATAATAACCGCATCAGGAGATGAGAGTATAAAAGAAGAATGTATGAAACTAGGTGCTAAAAATTATATTAAGAAGCCAGTGGATACAGGGGTTTTATTAAAAACAATAGAACAATACCTTTAAGACTATAAGAAATCAAATGAAAAACCTCACTCCAAAGGTTACTTTAGGAGTAAGGTTTTTACTATTTTCTAAGTTAATAAGAATAATTTATGCTTGTCCTAAGATATATTTTTTTATCTTAATTAAATCTATCGCATTTATAGCATTGTTCGAGTCATAATCTGCTGCTATTAGAGCATTATCTGTAAGAGTTTTAGTGCCTAATATATGCATTTTAAGAAATGCTAAATCTAGAGCATTTATTTTTCCATCATTGTTTATATCACCTTTTATGATCGTAGGTGTAACAGGTTTGCTTGGAGTAGTACCATCTGGTTCAGTTCCTCCTACAAGGACACCATTATCATAAACACAAATATGATCTGTTTTTACAGGGGTTCCTGTCCAATTGCTTGATTCAATACTTAATCCTTGATGGCTCCAGTCATCAGTAGGATTCCAATAGTTTTGGTAAGCATATGTACCAAGGGCAAATTGATATTTCTTGTTAGAATTAGCAATTGCATAACCTGGCCAAGATATTTCTATGTAGTAAATATTATCTTTATATTGCTTAGGGCCTGAAAGAGTAGCTTTATAAGTTGTTTCTGCCGCTGCTTGATCATATAATTGTCTCATTTCAATTTTATCAGCAGCAAGAGATGACATTCCAGTAGCATCAAAATAATATCTAACAGATATGTTCTTTGAAGGTGTTCTGGTATCAGAACCTACAAATAATGTTACTTCGGTAGCTTTTGGTCCATCAGCTTGTGCTATATCAACTCCAAAAGCATTAACCCAATAAGAAGTTCCACCTGTAGAAGGATCATCACCTGTACTTGCTTTTGGTGGGAAGTTTGGAGTAACTGTCATTGAAGAATCTCCAAAGAAGTTGTAAAGTCCAGCACATGCTCCAACAAATGCAGCGTTATAATCTATTGTTACTTCGTTATAAATATAGTCTGAGGTTACATCCTTATGTTCATCACTTGAACCTGGTCCACCTACTAAAGCACCGTAAAGTACATATCTATGTGATGCTGGATCTTCACATTTAGATAAACCTGATGCAGCTCTATGATGTGGGAATTTCGCAGCTATATCATTGTACCCTACAATATAGCAACGATTAGCAGGATTTTCTCCCATTAGATATTGCATTTGAGATTTTGCCCACTCACTATATTTTGATGCTGTGTTGCCATGGTGTTTATCATATACAAGTGCTAATAGTTGAGCAGAAGTATTATATCTAGCAGAACCCCATTGGTTCAGGAATGAATATCCACCAGGTGTTATAGTAACTGTTTTTCCTGTCATCCAATTATCTACTGTTTTTGCTATTTGGCTCCAGAAGTTTATTTCTTCATATGGACTCTTATTAGCAGCTGTTCTAAATTTATTTTCAAGAACTTGTCCATCCTTATCGTATAAATCATCTATTTCACTTAAAACACATGTTGTACCTGCCCAAACATCATTCCAACAATGAGTCCAGCAAGAAGCTGCATAATAGTCATAATATTTAAATACTTCATTTAGATAATGCTCGTCCTGAGTTGCTAAGTATAGCCATGAACCAGCCCAGCAATAATCATCTTGCCACTTAGATGAACCATAATAGCCTTTTGGACCATCAGCGTTACATTTTTTAGTGTCAGATCTTTCTGCAAATTGGAATAAAGCTTTTGCATATTTAAGGCTTTTTTCTGCATATGCAGGGTCTTCATCCTTAAAATTCATATAGTTTATTGCAAGTGAAGCAGCTGTTGCAGCTAAAACATCAGTTGATGGTAGTTCGTCAGTAGCAAACCAACCACGTCTAAACATTTCATCGATTTCAGGTGCGTTCCAATAAGCGTGATCAATATCACCATCACCGACCTGGTAACAGAAGGCAATAGCCTTTCCAGAGCTATCTAAGAACGTACATTTCATAAAATAATCATTGAAATATCTTAAAAGTGTTTTTGCATGAGCATCTTGTCCTGTGGCTTCATATTGTTTTCTAAATTCATAAAATCCCCAACCTAAGGTTGAGCCAGAATATGCCTCAGGCATACCAAATTTCACATGGTCCCCTGCGTCGTGAAAACCGCCAGAAACATCAACTGTTCCATCTCCATCAGGGTCAAGGATAGTTTTATTAGCTAGGATAAAACTATCACTCATATTAGTGTTTTTAGAATCGAGTGGAAGTTTTGCATCATAAGTATGACAATCTCCTCTCCAATTGTAAAGACCATTTTCATTAACACCAGTACCACACATATTTGCATCATAGAAAAATTGAGAATATTGTAAGGCTTTTGCATAGTTAAATTCTAAATCAGCTGCTTTTGTATTAATTGTACTAACAGAACTAAGTAATACAGAAGAAACTATAGCACTTATGATAGAAGATTTTGTTTTTTTTGAAAAGAAACCGTATTTTTTCATTTTATATCATCCTTTCTAAAAATTATTTGCTAATTACTTTCCATTTGATGGGAAAATTGATAAATTACCAAGTAGGTATTTTTTTAGTAATGCCAAATCAATTGCATTTACTGATTTATTTCCATCTAAATCTGCAGCTGCAATTGGAACTTTGAATTCAGTTATATTTCCAAGTAGATAACTTTTCATTAAAGCCATATCAATTGCGTTTATTTTTGTATCACCATTTAAATCTCCATATGTGATTTTAGGGTCAATAGTTGATGATATAGGATAGGTTTTAAGATTAGGAAGCTCATCTAAAGTTATACAGTAATCGCTGTTGTATATTTCATTAAGCCAAGAAACTGGATTATTTTGTTCTCCTGTAAGCCAATAACCATACCATGGACAGAAATATAACCATCCAGCCATTTCATTTGTAAGATTTGAAACTTGAGGAATTGTATCATTTTCGCTCATAGTTACTAGTTTTTTTCCGCCTGTAGCTTGAACTAGGTTGTAGAAGGTAGAAGAAATTGCACTTCCATTAGGTTTCCCATCTTTAGCGTTGTATTTATCATAACCAACAATATCAACTACATCATCACCAGGATACCACTGAGGTGATGTTTCGTAAGTATAGGAAGTCCAAACCCAGATAAGATTATTTAAGCCGTATTTGTTTGTGAATTGGTCGTATAGAAGTCTATAAAGTTTTACGCAATTTTCTGGACCTTCAGCACCCCACCAAAACCAGCCACCTTCTGCTTCATGAAGAGGTCGGAAAAGTACTGGAACTCCTGCATCTTGAAGTTGTTTGAACTTTCCAGCCATAAGTTCGATATCATTCATCATTGCAGTATTTTCTTCTGTTCCTGGAGTTAATGCTTTTGAAATACTGAAAGTTGTATCTTTAGTGTAGAAGCTTGAATCACCTTTTTTACCAATGTTTCCAGGCGAGAACCAATGCCAACAAACTGTTGGTATTCCATTTTGGTTCTTGTACCAATCAATAACACGTTCAGCACAATTATCATCCCAAAGTAAGCCATTTCCTCTATAATTCATAAAATCAAACCCTCTTAATGCAGGCATTTTTCCGGTCTTTTCTTTTATGTAGGCAAAGTCACTTTCAGATCCAGAATAGTTATGTGAACCACAAAGTTCTTGTTGTCCAGAAATTATATGTTTGCCATACACATCGGCAAGATAACTCTTTAGAGCTTTTGCTTCGTTAGTAGCATTAGGATTAACTAATGTTTTATCACCTTTAAGATTTGTAATAGATTCATCTGCTGGTTTAACAATTAAATAATCAAAGAAGGTATATCCCCAATAACTTTCAAACTGAATATTATTAGTTCCAGCATTAAGTTTCACAATGCCTGCAGAAAGATTTTTCCATCCTAATGAATATGGAAAACTAACCTCTCCTTGATTTGTACCGTTTACATTTAGGTACTGAACTTTTTTGTTTTTGTCAAACGGCTCAGCATAATTGACTATTAGTTCATATAGTCCTGCTTTGTCAACGTTAATATCCACAGAAGTACTTGTTCCTTTTTGACCAATAAAGCTACAAGAAGCTCCTTTTAGGTCTATTGGTAGACCATCATCAGTAGTTCCTGTGTAATCAGTATAGATTTGAGCACCATTGCTAATACCTTTCTCAAATTCATACTTAACACCTTCTGTTGTGACAGTATCAGCTGTTACATTGATAGATGACAGTATCGGCAGCATCGCTGTTGACGATAGTATTGAGAAAACCTTTGTAATGGTTTTCTTATTCATAAAAACCCCCCCATTTTATAATAGTGTATAATATATTTACCCATTTTATAAGTTTTTTTAAAAATGTCATAAAATAGGCACATATATATCTATTTTATGACATTTCTATAGACTTTACAATTGATTTTTTGTCATTTATTGTTATAGGTTTATTGTTTTTTTAGTGTAATAAGGATTTATTAAATAAAAATTTCAAGTGAAATTAATTAAATCTAAAGAATATTTGCTTTATCAATCTTTGAAAATATATTATAGTAATTGTATGATGCTTTAATTACATATAAATTTATATAATAAGAATTAAAACTAAAGAAGGGGTGTTCCTTAATGATATCTTTTGTTAAAGTAATAGTATTTTCATTTATATTTGCCATAGTATTTTCCATTATACTAAGTGCATTAAATAAAAGTGGTTTACAACTATTTGTTTCAATCCAAAAAAGGACAGGCGAGTTGAAGAGAAAAAAACTATATAGTGATTTAACTTTTATTTTTCTTATTACCTTATGTGCGGGTGTAAAAGCTAAGTACAATTTTAGTGATATAGTATTTGGAATATTACTAGGATTATGTTTTGCTATACGAGATGCAATTTTTGGCGGTTTTATTGGAAGTGATTGGAGACGTGGTGGAAAGAATTGGTAAAATGAAAAGAAGATAATTTTTTATAGTAGTTTTACTAAAAATACATATCGAAAGCTCATAATTAACATTTTTATATATGTTAGTTATGAGCTTTGTTCTAATTAATTTAAACTAAGAATGTTTATCTCACATTTTAATACTTTGTAATCAGTGATAAAAAAGGATTCAGAATATGATAAATATTAAGATTTAATAGAGTAAAATTTTAAACTTTGTTATTAGTAGTTAAGGAGAGGTTATTATTAATATTAAACTGAATGTATTAATTTAACTAGATATTCTTCGATAAAGAACTATATGATTAACATGTATTCCATATCTAAGCAGAGAAAAGTAATGGAAATGTAATTATATTATCACAAGATTTTAAATATAATTATTTACAAGTGGATAATTAATAAGTATTTTTCATAGTGTTATATGGGTGGATTTAATACATATATAATCTGCTTTAAAATAAACAAAAATTAATAATAAATAGGGGTGCGAAATGAAAGCTGAAATTGTAAATTGTTTTGTTAATGCCTTTGAAACTACATTGAAAGAGAAGGGGGGATTTGATTTATCTTGTAAGTACAAAAAAGCAGAGAATTACATAGAAGTAAGCGAGAGGGTAGGCATCATAATTGATTTATTTGGTGGAAGTACAATTCATGGAAAAGTAATAATTACTATGGATAAAGAAATTGCTCAGAAAATTATTGGATTTTTAATGGAGGGTTCTACTGTTGAAGAAATAGATCAGGATGCAGCTAGTGCATTGGGAGAATATGCAAATTGGATAACAGCCTCAGCTGCAACGCAAGTTCAAGAATATGGAGAAAGTATTAGTAATTTTAAAGTTGATATAGAAGCAAATTTAGATAAAAGTGGAGAAAAGATTTCTTGTGATGGAGATATGCCGTTCTTATCACTAGGTTATTTAGTTGATAATGATGATATAGAGTTATCAATGGCTATTGCATAGTTAGCATGAAAAGTTGAAAACTATTTATAAATTATGAGGACATTTTTAGTTGCATTATCAAAAGTATTATTGTTGACAAGAAAATTAGTTAGGATGTAATATGAATGAAAAAAGTAGTTTTGATAATATTAACAATACTTATACTAGCTATTTGTATACTTGTTATTTTTTATGGTAAGAGGCAAGGAATAATAGTAGGAAGATATGTTACAAATGAACATTATAGATATAGTCCTGTAGAGTTAAATGGTGATATATATTTCCCATCTAATTATGACTTTAAAGATAACAAAGAATTAAAAAGTATAGGACATTTAGGTGTTAAGGATAAAAGATCTATTAATGATATTTTGTTAGATGTAGGTGAAATTTTAGTAGAGAAAGAAGACAGGGATCATATACACTTTACAGTCATAGATGATAATCCTATGAGTTATTCTAAGGTCAATTACTTACAAGATTTAAGTTTTATAAAGAGCAATATTGATAAATACAATAGTTTTGTTCTTTGTAATGATAGAGATACAGCAGAAGCAAGGATTATAATAGAAAAAGATGTGATAGTTAAACTTCAAGAGACATTTGGAACGATAAAATATAATAAAGAAGATTTTAATAACTGTGATGACATTTATTACATATAGGTTAATTCACCAAAAGAAAAGATACATCAAAAAACTTTTGATGATCCTATTGTTTACTTTGGATGCATATTTGCTAAGGATAATAAACTTTATTATGGAAACTTAGCTAATGAAATAAAAGGTGATTTGCAAGATAAACTTAAAGTAGATATGCAATAAGTTAAATAGTGTTTCATCTTTAAGAAAAATTAGAACGCCTTTAAGGTACATTCTAAACTCAAATGAAGTACAATCAACTTTATGGTAAAATAATAAGTAACAATTTTTACTTGGTTATGATATAAAACGAAATATCATAGGGATTAGAAAATCCTTATCTCTAAATAAAGCTAGGAGATTTAAATATGGTAAATGAAGAAAATACTGATTGGGGTAAATCTGTAGCAGGAATTGTAATAAAGGAAAGTAAAGTTTTATTAGTTAGACATACCTATGGTGCTGGGAAAGGAAAACTTATCATTCCTGGTGGTTATATGAAGCTGAATGAAACTCCTACAGATGCTGTAAAAAGAGAGATCCTTGAGGAAACAGGAGTTACTGTAGAACCTTTAGAGGTTGTAGGAATCCGTTTTAATTTCAAGGATTGGTATGTAATTTTTACAGCTAAATATATTGGAGGAGAAGCTCAATCCGATGGGGATGAAAATAGTGAAGCAGTATGGATTGATATAAATGAAGCTGTAACAAGAGCTGATGTGCCTGACTTAACCCAAAAATTGCTAATAAGTGTTATTGATAATAATGGCAAAGGATTTAAAGATATACCATATGATGGTAGTGAGAAAAATGGGCCTTTCTCTTTATATGGTTTAAAATAAGATAAGCGTAAAAATAATAATAGAATTTATGTTATTAATAGTGAAACATAAGACTGCTTCAGGTATGAAGATAGTATAAGAAGTTTTGTGTAAACTGAATAAAAGCGAAGCTATATATTTTATTAATTAAAAAGTCTCTCAGCCACTAATTAGAAGCTGAGAGACTTGCTATTTGTACTGATTTATTTTGATCCCCAAATAGATTGGTTATTTGTGCCAATTAATGAGAAGGTCATCACAGATGTATGACTTGAAGATTCATCCTTTTGTTTAAAGAATACTCCTTTATAAGTCACACCACCTATTACCATAGAGCAATAGTAGCTACCAGATGTGTAAGACCAAGTACCTGTTACACTTCCTGTAATTGTTCCATTTGAGTTAAGAGTAACACTTTGAGTTGTAAGCATACCTACATTTGCAGTAGTTGCATCTTTTCCCATATTAATAAATTGATATGTTCCACACATATCACTTGTACTGTAACCGGTTGAAGAAATAGTACTTCCAAGGTATTCGTATACAGCTGTTACAGGCCATTTATCAGCATTTAGGAATTGTTGATGAACACGAACTTCATGCATCTCTGTACCATTGTTAAACCTTGTATGGTAAACTAAGTAACGTTGTCCGTCTGTATCAATAAATGCTGAATTATGCCCACCTGATTTATATCCAGTAGGTATACTAGAGAATTTGTAATTACCAAATAGCTTAATACCAATGTTAGCTTGATTAGTTGAAGAAGTAAAAATAGCTGAGTTTCCAGCTGCATCTACATAATTACCGTTAATTGTTGATGAACGATATAAACGGATATGATATCCACCATCTTTTCCTAACCAGCCATAAGTTACATATAAGTAGTAATATCCAGAAGCTGAATCATATACAATATATGGAGCTTCGCCAGATTTCCCATATCCACCAGCTATTCTTGTTCCAAAGTAACCATCTGTATTACCACTGCTTGTTCTTGGATAAATTGGTTGACCTGTTGCAGTGTCAATTTGTAGTATATAGATACCACCAGACCATGAACCATATGTCATCCAAAGTTTTCCGCTTTTATCGAAAACAAGGGTTGGATCAATAGCATTTGGAAATAATGAGTTATTGTATGCACCGTTATTAAACCAACCACTTCTTGTTCCTGTTAAGATTCCTTTATCAATTAATTCAGGAATGTTGGTGTTTTTATATGAAGTATTTACTGTTTTTGTACCTAATGAAGAAGTAGTCGTGACATTGTTATCTGAACTCGTAAATCCTGAATATATAACAGTATCAACATATTGGTAAGGACCTGTTACTGATTTTGATACAGCATATCCTATGCAAGAACGGATATATGTAGAGGAAGTACAATAATACATCATGTATGCACCCTTTGAACCATCTGCCCAAACATATGATGGGTTATATATAGGATCTGGAGCCCATACGGCTGTTCCACCTGAAGAATCTTGATCGTTATAACCAGCCCAACCAAATGAAGTTGATAAAGCAGAGATTAAAGGAGCATTAGTATTTCTTGATGGGTTTCCTGTACCACCAGCTTTTACTAATTCCCATTTTTGCATTTCACCGCCCCAGAAAGACCATTGACAGATGTTACCACCAGCTGTTGTACTTCCTTCAAAGACATCAAGAGCAGATGCACCATTGGTTCCTTTAGTAAGGAAAGAAACGGTTCCATCTGAGTTTTGTTGAATTTTGTATAGCTGTGGTGTACCTCCCCAGTATTTCCATTGTATTACGTTAGCCCCATCAGCAGTAGAGCCATCTGTAATGTCAACACAACTAGCATATGCTGAAGCACCAGTTAAAATATAATAATAACCACTTCCATAGTATACTATCTTAAACTTTTGTGCTTCTGAACCATTGTATGTCCATTGTCTTATTTTAGCTCCATCAGCGTTAGAACCATCAGTAATATCTAAATATAATGAGCTATTTTTGTTTTTAATATAATAATAACCTTCAAAGGTAGGTGCGCCATATAGACTTGTATTTGTATAACCTTGAGTGCCTAGGTAAGACCAATTTCTTAAGTCTGTACTAGATGCTTGTCCTAAATGTGAACCAAAAATATAGTATTTATTTGTAGCTGAATCATAAAAAATTGAAGGATCATGAACAGATACTCTTGTTGTCGTTGATGTTGTTGAAGAACTTGCAGCTGCGTATGCAATATTATTGTCAGTAAAACCAAGTGAGAATAACATTGCGCATATTAATACAAATGCTAAAAATTTGGACGAAATATTTTTAATTAGTTTAGTAAACTTAAAATCCATATTCATTGAAATCCCCTTTCATTTTAAAAACGTTTACATTATTGAAAATATCATACTGCAGATTTAATGATTTCACCACCTTCCTTAAGTCTTAGTTTATATGATACTTTCTTTATCATATAACTCACAAGAAATTTTATTTTGGCGAGTTAATAATGATCAATTATTTTAGATTAATTATGAAAGACTGAGATCGTGATATTCAATTACTGGATATATTTTAACAACTAAACAACTTATTGTGCTATAAAGAGTACCAATGGTGATCTTAGTGTATTTATACATTCTAATAAAGAAATTTAAGTTATTCAAAGTTATATTAAAGCTATTCTGTATTAGAAGTAGATATTTAGAGAGTTTAACAACAGTTATTTTTTCAATTATTATATATAAATCTATAATGATTGAAGATTATAGTGTTTCGCGCATGTAATAATTAGTAAAAAAATCATTTTTTTATATACATTTAGGTTATATTACCTATAGTATACTTATTATTGTATAGGTTTTCAATTGACATTTCTTACATTTTTATTAGCTTTCTTTATAGGAAGTTATAAAAAAATGCGGCATTGTTTAAAAGAAATGTGAAATAAAATATAAATATGATTAGTAGAACAAGATTGTTTTAAAATTTTATAAAATGGTTAGAAGAGTAATGTTTCAGAGATAATTAGAAATATTTGCATAAGAAAAAAATGAGTGTATAATTATATATATGGATAAATATTACAAAGTGAAGTTCTAATTTAGTATAGTAGGAGTAAAAGAGGAGGGGAATTACTTAAATTATGTAACTTTTGAAAATAAGTTTTACTTAATCAGAAGTATGATAATTTTGTAATAAGTGATGGTATGAGTAAGTATATTAAAGCTATATTTTTATTTAGTGTTGCTGTAGTATTAATTTTCATTCTTAAAACTTTTTTAACTATAGATTTAGCAATAATTTCATCTTTGATAATTGTTGGATTGGTTGGAAGTAAATTTATCAATACAGGTAAAAAAATTTAATTTTACCTGCTGAGGAAATATAATAACTTTAGCTAGGCTTCAAGAGGATAATATACACATATAGGAGGAGTACTTTGAAAAAAATTACGAAACGATTAATAGGTATAAATTTTATTACATACATAAGCAATTTTTTGTTTATGTATTATTATGCAAAATATAAAGGAGTACTTCAAGCTTATTGGGGGCTACTAGGAATATGGGGATTGAGCCCTTTAGTGTTATTGTTAATAACGTCGCCTATATTAGCAGACGATTATAAAAAAGAATATAAGATATTTAAGCCGTATTCTACAATTGATTGGATAATGAGAGCTATAGCTTGTTTTCTGTCATTCTATACATTAAGGTTTCAATATATGTCGTTAGGATACATAATTCAGAATCTAATATGTCTTTTGTTACTTATAGTTAGCTTAATATTAGAATATAGGATGTTGAAAAAAGCAAAAATATATGCTGATTATCCTATAGATGAAAATATTAAGAAGGAAGAATTTACTCTTGAAGAAAAACAAAATGTTAGAAATATGGCAAGGGCTCAACCTTTAGCACTTTGGTCATTTATTATGTTTTTTTCAATAGGCTTAGGTTTAGATATTGAAGGAAAGCTATATATTTTACTTTCAATCCTTCTATTTGTTTTATTTTTAATGTTAAACTATATAAAATGTTATTGGTTTTTCATAGACGAAGGTGAGGCTAAAAATACTTTTATAAAAGATTCAATATATGCAGTTATAGGATATTCTATTTATTTTGTTTTGGTTTTTGTTTTAGGGTATGGAATTTATAAGTTTTGGCTTATTATTTTTGCAATAGGATTTTTTTATCCGACAATTAGAACAAATAGAAAGATGGCTATAAGATATAAGCAGTTAGAGGCTTATTTAGGGGATAATCTTTTAGATTACTTCTATTATAAAAAATAATGCAAGTAATTTTTATAAGACTGAAAAGAGATTTTCTTTTCAGTCTTTTTGTACGTTTATTGAGTTTCTATAATTTTTTGGTGGTATTCCAAATAACTTTTTAAACATTCTTGAAAACATTAGAGGGTCATTATATCCCACTAATGATGATATTTCACCAATAGTTAAGGAAGAATTTTTCATAAGCTCTTTAGCTTTATCCATTCTGTAGTTAATAAGATAAGCTTGTGGAGTTATGCCTACTGATTCCTTAAAAAGTGTTGACATATAGTTTCGGTTTAGTGAAAGATATTTGGCCATTTCACTAATACACAAATTTCTATAATAATTTTTTTCAATAAATATCATAGCTTGATGGATATAGTAATCTTTAAGTTTCTCAGTATTTTTTTCAGTTTGTTCAGGGGCAGAGGCTTCATGTATCATTGCAAGAAAGTGATATAAGCTACTTAATATTAATAAGTTGTTATTACGACTTTTTTTACAAGCATCAAAGATATATTGGAAGGAAGCTTCCAACAAATCTTTTTTTTTGCAAGAGAACACAGGGGTTTTGCTTGATAATCCTATTTGATGTAAAAACTTTTCTGATAACCTACCATTAAATTCAACCCATGCATAGGTCCAGGGGTCCTTGTCATCTGCTTTGTAAGTTGCTATATCACCAGGTGAAATTAAGAAGCCTTGACCACTTTCTAGGTTATAAGTATAGCCATTAATTTCAAAAGAGCCTTTTCCGCTGAAAATATAGTGAATTAAAAATCTTTCTTTTAAATTAGGCATCCATGTATGATTGGGTATACATGTTTCTTTTCCGCAATAATAAAGCATTAAGTCAAGATTAGATGCTTCTGCAGAAGTATCAATTATATATTGGCAATGCCACATGATAAAGCACCTCAAGTTCTAGTGGATTTTATAATTATATACTTAGAATTATACCATGATTATATATTTAGAATTATACCATGGTTTTAAAATATATTTATATGTATATTATTGTCTTAATGGTGTAAAATGGTGTTAAGACCATAAAATAACTTCAACTAATTTGTCTAAATATAAATTTTTATAGAGAAAGACAGTTGATTTTTAAGAGCGTATTTCAAACAATCATAAGTTAGTTTTGTAGTTATTTTTATGTCTTGTAAAATAAGGGAGAAAATTATGGGAGGAAGTATTATATGTTAAAAACAAAAAAGTTAGTTGGAGTAGCTATGACATTGGTAGCTACGTTAACTCTAAGTCTTTCTAGTAGCTTATTTTCCACATTAGAGGTTAAAGCTGTTGATCAAGTGACATCTAGTGAAACAACAGTAGTTGAGGACACACATTCAAATATGCCACTAATAAGTCGTAGTGTTCCAGCTTTTTCATCAACTAGTGGAGCGTCAAATGCTAATGACAATAATTATGGAACAACATGGTATGGGACTGCTCCAGGGTGGTTAGCATACGATTTATCAAATGTTCCTGTTGAGCAAAGGGAGAAAATAGTTTTATCATGGTATAATTCTGATACTTATGATTATGACAGTTCAATATTAAATACTAGTTCTTATCACAAGCCAAAGAGTTATACTATTGAAGGAAACTCTGCAAGTGGTGGAAATAGTGCACCTGCTTCGGGATGGGTAGTTTTACAGACAGTTACAAATAATAATTATCATTCACGTGAGCATGTTCTTGATTTTTCAGGTTATAATTGGATAAGAATTAATATTACAGACTCAATTCCAGGTAGTATAAGCATAAATATGGATATACATAATGCTAAACAAGGAACTGATGATGCTTGGATTATTCTTGGAGATTCGATAACAGCAGGAGGCACAGCACTTAATGGAAATGGCAAAGGTACTATAGCACAAATAGTAAATTCATATAATCCAAATCATTATCCTCTTGTTGAATGTGGTGGAACTGGTAGTATTTTAAGCCGTCATTTAGTACAAAACATAAAATCATACCTAAGTATATTTCCAGGGAAGTATGTAGGCGTGGCATTTGGAACAAATGATTCATGGGGAAATCAAACAGGAGCAGATAATTATTATAATAATATTGAGTATGCTGTAAAAGAAATCTTAGCGGCAGGTAAGGTGCCTATAGTTTCAAAAATACCATGGGCTCGCTTGAATAATGTATCAGATAATGTTCCTGCTTATAATGCCAAAGTCGAAGCTATATATTCAGCTTATCCTCAAGTAATAAAAGGGCCAGATTTTTGGACAATATTTAAGGAAAACCAAACCCTCATTTCTGGTGACAATGTTCATCCATCAACTGAAGGATACAATAGAATGAGAGAAGCATGGGCTGAAACGATACTTAACGTTTATAAAAATTCCACTGTCGTTATTAAAAAAGGTGATGTGAATAATGATGGAAAAGTAAATGCAATAGATCTTGCAATTCTAAAAAAACACTTGCTTTCAGGTGGACTAACGGGAGATGCTTTAAAGGCTTCTGATATGAACAACGATAGTGTGGTTAATGCAATAGATTTGGCATTGCTTAAAAAGATTCTTCTTAGCCAAGCATAAAAAATTTATAGTAAGTGGTTTTCAATAAAGAATAACTAGTAAGTTAGAAAATTTGAGACTTTTCATTGGAGTGTTGTTTGTTTCCAATGAGAAGTCTTTTTGCATAGGATTTAAATTTTATTGTTACAGAAAAGTTTTATTTAGGTTTCGGAGTAATTAATAAAAAGATATAAAAATATAGAAAATAGGGGGATACTATAAAAATGAATTAAGAAAACTTTATAAGCTTATTGAAAATAAGTAAAAAATATATAAGTTGTAATTAATGGAGGGGTTTATGTTTGAATTGAAAAAATATATACAATTGCTTTCAGAGGAAAGATATAAAGAAGCTGATAAGTATAGGATAGATAATATGCCTAAAGTGATATATAAATATATAGCATTAAAATCAAGTGAATCTTATAAAGGATATAAAGATTTTGAGGATAGTATTCAGGACGATTTGAAGAAACTTGAAGCTATCAGTAGTAATAAAATATGGCTTTCAACCTGCAGTAATTTAAATGATCCATTTGAATTAAATGCCTTATACATAGATGAGGAAAGATTGAATCAGTATAATTGGCCTATAGCTGAAGTTAAGGAAATTTTTGAAGGATTTAAGGGAAGTTTTTTAATAGGTTCATTTACAACACACTTAAATGATTGTTTACCTATGTGGGCACATTATGCTAATAATCATTGTGGAATATGTGTAGAATATACTGTCATAGATCCAACAAATTTATATAAGGTATCATATGAATATTCTAGGGTTCCTATAGCTGTAATTATCACTAATATAATCAATGAATATTATTTAGAGGAAAATGAAGGGAAAGTTTGTGAAGACACAAGAAAATATATTTCAAGTTTATTACATTCTGCTTGCATAAAGGATAAATCTTGGGAATATGAGGATGAATATAGAATATTACATATAAATATCAATAAGGAGAAAAACGGAGATTTAGTAAACTTAATCGATATAGGACTGAAAATGTCAGCAATATATTTAGGGATTAATTGTAGCAAAGAACATGAAGAAAAATTAAGAAAAATTTGTAATCAGCAAAATTGTCATATTTATAGAATGGGCATTAATAATAAAGATAAAAGCTTTTCATTAATTCATCAAGAAATAAATTGATATATAAGTTTCAATTAATATCGCTACATTAAATCTATATACAGTTGATAAAACAATATAGGTTTTTAATCAGAACATATATATTATAGTTTAGATATGTTTTACGAATAAAATTTGAAGGTATTTGGAAAACTAAGGTGTGAAGTACTTAGTATAATGCTTAGAAAAATTTATAATAAGTCTATTAACTAAAAGAAAAGATGTTTCTTTTAACTACATTGGGGGTATTTTAAATGATTAAAAAATTCCTAGATACACTTATAGGCGAACCTTTACCAAATGAAAAGAGTTGCCATGAAAAGTATAATATTCCTTTTGGATTAGCAATTATGGCTAGTGATGCTGTATCATCAGTTGCTTATGCAGCAGAAGAAATACTGATTGTATTAATTGCAACAATAGGGTTAGCCGCATATCAGTGGTTGGGTTGGGTTTCACTGATGATTATTGTATTATTGGTTATCTTGACAACATCTTATATACAGATAATACGTGCATATCCTCAGGGTGGCGGTGCCTATATGGTTGCTAAAGAGAATATAAATTTAAAAGCAGGACTAGTGGCAGCGTCAGCTCTATTAGTTGACTACATATTAACGGTTGCTGTAAGTGCTAGTGCTGGTGTAGCAGCAATAGTATCTGCCTTTCCAAATTTAGGACATCATAAAGTTTTAATGGCAGTTACTATAATAATAATACTTACAATTTTGAATTTAAGAGGTGTTAGTGAGTCAGCTAAAATATTTAGTTTTCCTGCGTATCTTTTTATAGTTAGTATGATTTTTATGATAATATATGGACTAATAAAATACTCCTTATATGGAGCGCCAATGCCAATGATCCATTCTAAAGTAGTTGCGACAGAAGAGTTAAGTATTTTTCTTATTTTAAAAGCATTTTCTTCAGGATGTACTGCATTAACGGGGTTAGAAGCTGTAAGTAACTCTGTACCAAATTTTAAAGAACCAGCGCAGAAAAATGCAAAAATTGTTATGATACTTTTATCAAGCTTAATACTTTTTATATTTGGAGGTACATCGATTCTTGCAAGGTTTTATCAAAGTATACCAATTGGATATCCGACTGTAGTAGCACAAATAGCTTTTGGTGTTTTCGGGCGAAGCTTTATGTTTTATGTAATTCAATTTGCCACAGCAACAATACTTATAATGGCTTGCAATACAGCATTTACAGGTTTTCCAATGCTAATGTATACTGTTGGAAAAGATGGATATGTACCAAGGCAATTTACGGTAAGGGGAAAACGGTTAGGTTTTTCAAATGGGATAGTTGCATTAGGTTTTGTTGCATGCATATTAGTAATTGTTTTTGATGCAAAAACTCATGGATTGTTACCGTTGTATGCTGTAGGTGTATTTCTCTCATTTACATTAGCACAAACTGGTATGGTAAATCATTGGATTAAAGTTAAAGAGAAGGGATGGAGAAAGAGGGCTATTATCAATGGCTTTGGTGCCTTTATAACTGTAATAACAACTTTAATAATAGCTTATGAAAAGTTCCTTCATGGAGCATGGATGGTTATAATAGTCATTCCAGTTCTTGTTTATGCTATGCAGTCAGTAAAAAAACATTACAATAGCATTGCAACTCAGTTGGGTGTTGAAACAAAGGATTTAAAGAACTTTGATTTAAATAAGAAGATAACACATATTATAGTTGTTCCTATTGCAAGTTTAAATAAAGCTACTTTGGCGGCACTCCAGTATGCGAGGAGTTTATCACCAGATGTTATTGCATTAAATGTTTCTGCAGATAACGCTGCAATTGATAGACTAAAGTCTAGATGGAATGAATTAAATACTGATATTTTACTTGTAACAAAATACTCTACTTATAGAGCTGTTATTACACCTTTATTAGGTTACATTCATTTAATTGCTAATGCAGCATCTCCAAGTGAAAAAATTACAGTTATGATACCTCAATTTGTAACTCACGAAGGGATTGGAGAGGTGCTTCATAATCATACGGGATTTATAATTAGAGAAAGTTTAGTGAGAAATAAAAATGTTGTAGTTGCAACTTATCCATACCATTTAGAAGAAGAAGATGATTGATTATTTGTTTATGAAAATATAAAATGATTATCAGGTAAAATGATGATTATTGATAATGATAAACTAAAAGAATTCTACTTAGTTAAAAACATCGGGCTAAACCTGGTGTTTTCCTTTTGTGAAAAGTGCCAAATTACATATGTTTTTATTTAGATTTATATGATTTTTATAATTATAAGTTGACAGGTTCTTTTATTTAAAGGTAAAATGTTTTAAAGGTATCTAAAATATAACTTATAGAATATATGATAAGGAGAAGAGATATTTATGAGGCACGAAGAAAATAAAGTTACTTATAAAGATAATATAATTGCTCAATATAAGTTTGATGATCCAACAAATATTGGTAAAGATACCTCAGGAAATGGTAATGATGGTGTTGCAAAAGGTTCACAGTTACCTTTAGTTAGTAAGATTGCAGGTAAAGATGCAATAACATTTCCAGGGGGAAGCAGTGGTACATCCTATTTAAATTTACCTTCAGATTTACTTAAAGATATTAGTGATGATACTGGTGTTACTATATCTACATGGGTCTACTTTGAAAAAGCTATAAATGTATGGGAGAGAGTTTTTGATTTTGGCAAAGGAGCTACAGGACCGTATATATTTATGACTCGTAATTTGCGTGGTGTATGCTCAGCAGGAGAAGAATTAGCAGTAGATCCAGTAAAATCTTACGGGATGGGAGAATGGATTCATGTTGCTATGACTGTTATAGGTACAAAAGGAGGTACTCTAAGCAGTGCAGGACCAATTATATATATTAATGGTGAGTTAGTTGCTGATGGGTCTATAAGCCAAACATCAAGTGGTGCATATGCAAAACTTCGTCATTGGTTTAAAACCTTCGAGGATAAAGAAAACTACTCTGATAACAATATAGGTAAATCAAAATTTGATGTTGATCCAGATTTTTGTGGTTCCGTATCAGATTTTCGTGTTTATAAAGCTGGTTTAACAGAGGATGAAGTAATCGAAGTTCTATGTGAATCACTTACAGATGAAGATATAATAAAACTTGCAAAAGATAAATATTTATCTCTTGAAACAAATATTATTACAAAAGATATTATATTACCTTCATCTCTTATGGGAGGAAAAGTTTCTGTAGCTTGGAAATCAAGTGATTTAGAAGTTATTTCAAATACTGGTGAAGTAAAAGAAATTAAAACTCCTAAGGGTGTTACACTTACTGCTGTTTTAACAAAAGGAAGTTATGTTGAAGAAAAAAGCTTTTCTATATCTGTACTTCCAAAAGATTTACCTCCATATACATTGACTATTGAGGGAAATAATGAAGTTGTAGATATTAGTAAAACACTATACGGTTTATTTTATGAAGATATAAATAATGCAGCTGATGGTGGTATTTATGCAGAGTATATTCAAAATCGTTCTTTTGAGTCCTTTGTATTCGATACATACTCACAGGCTTCAGGTGAAAATGGAGTGTCAACAGGTAGGGTGCGTAAACCATTACATGCTTGGTCTGGGGATTTAGATAAGGTTATTGTACGAAATCAAGGCGGATTAAATGAATTTTTAAGCCTAGAAGATAAAGAAATAAATTCTACTTATATAACAGTATCAGACGGAGCTACAATTTATAACAGAGGCTTTGCTGATAACAACAAGAATTGCTCTATGCTTATTAAAAAGGGTGACAAGTATAATTTCACAATTTGGGCAAAAGCAGGATCTGAAGGAACGATAACATTACAATTATTAAATAAAGACAATGAATCAGTTAGTGATGTAGCAACAGTTGAAGTTGAAGGTAATAATACATGGAAAAAGTATGGTATAGATACTAAGATTTTCTTAACTGGAACAGATTCAGTTTTAGGTCAAATTGCATTAACTTTTAAAGGTGAAATATCAATTGATATGGTATCCTTAGTGCCAGAAAATGTTTGGGGTGCTACTGAAGAAGAAACATCTAAAACAGCACATGTAAATTATCTTGGAAATCCAAACTATAGATTAAGAAAAGACTTAGTACAAACATTAATGGATTTACATCCTACTTTTTTACGTTTCCCAGGCGGATGCATTTCAGAGGGATCTTATATTTGGGAAAATGTATATGATTGGAAGGAATCTGTAGGTGATGTTGAGGTTCGTAAAGAGAACTTTAATGTTTGGGGATATGTTATGACTATGGGTCTTGGTTATATGGAATATTTCCAACTTGCAGAAGATTTAAATGCAACACCGCTTCCAGTTATGGCTTGTGGTGTACTTTGTCAAGCTCGTTCAGATTATGCTAATCCAGCTGGTGGTAAGTTAAGAGATAAGTACATTAAAAACTTTACGGATTTAATTGATTTTGCTATAAGCATTGATTTTGAAAATAATCAATGGGCAGCCTTACGTAAAAAGATGGGCCATGAGCAACCATTTGATTTACACTATTTAGGAGTAGGTAATGAGAACTGGGGAACAGAATTCTTTGCAAACTTTGAAATATTTAAAGTGGCAATAGATGAATATATGGAAAAAAATTACCCAGGTTATGAATTATATATTATTTCAACAGTAGGTGCACAAGCAGATGATGATGCTTATCAAGAAGGCTGGAAATTCTTAAGCGGTAATTTAACAGGAACTGCAAAGGTAAGCTTTACTGATGGTAAGACAAGTAAAGAAGAAACAGTTTCTTGGTATAATAACCAAAAGGATTATATGGAAACTATTGCAGATGAACATTATTATCGTTCTAATGAATATCTACTTAATAATGCAGATAGATATAACTACTATTATAGATCATATAACGCAGATGGTAGCCTAAATGATGCTGAAACTTCAAAGGTATTTGTTGGAGAATATGCATCAACAGATAAAAATACCTTAGCAGGAGCTGTAGCAGAAGCAGCAATTATGACAGGCTTTGAAAATAATTCTGATGTTGTAAGATTGGCAGCAACAGCGCCATTATTTAATAAAGTTCTTACAGATGGTTCATATAGATGGACTCCAGATTGTATTTGGTTTGATGATGAAACTGTATGGCGTACTCCAAATTATTATGTTCAACAATTATTTGCTAAGTATCTTGGTACGAAGGTATTAGGAACAAGTTTTTCAACATATAAGAATGGTGAAGCTCTGGATTTAATTCCTCGTGGTGGTATTGAAATCGCAACAGGAGATGCAGAAATCCTTGTTAGAAGCATAAAGGTAGTTTCAAATATAGATGGTAATGTAATTTTTGAACAAGACTTTACAAAAGAATTAAGTTCTGCTTGGAGTGTTATTCCTGGATCAGTAGGATATAATATTGATAATGAAAAAGGACTAGTACTTAAGCCACAAAAGTCAGGTTTAAATGGTTTGTACATTATAAATGACGCATGGACAAATTACAAAGTTGAAGTAGTAGCTACTAAGATATCTGGCATTGAAGGCTTTTATGTAGGTGCTGGTTTAACAGAAATTAACCAAGATAAGAAAGATGTAATAGAGTATGCAATCGCATATAACGGCAATTCAACAGGAGTAAAAGTTTATAAAAAAGGTATTGAGGCATATAGACTAGGGGATTATTCTTCAAGCTCTGCTGCTGGAAACTTAAGAACTTCTTGTTTTGAAGAACTTTTAAATAATAAAGAGTACGCTATTACTGTAAATTATGGTGGAACTAGTGGAAAAAATCTTATTTGTTCTTACACTGATGGCGAAAGTAAAAGTAAAGTTTTAGATTATAAACTAGAAGCTTACAACAGAGATATCTTTAATTCTGTTACAAGAGATGAAAAGCATGTTTATGTTAAGTTAGTAAATGCTGATAATATTGAAAAAGTTATAAAGCTTAATTTTAAAGATTTATCAGTAAATGAAATAGGAAAGATGATAATATTAACAGGAGATTCTTCTATTGTTCATGTACCAAATGTTAACAGAAAAAATGAAGAATACGTTACTCCAAAAGAATATGAAGTGAAGTTAACTGATAAGTCAGCAGTATTAACACTTCCAGCAAATTCAGTTAATGTATTAGTTTTTGAACTTTAGAACATTTACTGTAGTATAAACTAGATTCTTATAAAAAAACTTTTTGTAAAATATAGACTGAAGGTTCTAATTAACAATTATATGTTTGTTAATTAGAACTTTTTTTAAACTTAAATATTAAAGGTTAGAGATTTATAATACATTTGTTTTTGTGTAAGATAACGGATAATCCCGTAGTTAGAGTAATCGTTATATATTAAGGAGAAACATGAAGCATTACTGGGGAAATGTAATATTGATAGAGAAATATAATGAAAATCTCAATTAATAGTAAAAAGGGAAAATGAATTTAGTAATAAAAAATTACATAAAAAGTATATATTACTGATGGAATAAATGAAAAAATATGGTATAATTCAAATATAAAATATAGTATTTATAACATGTATTAACAGTCTAGGAGGACTTTTAAATGGAAGAAATGAAAACTTTAGATTCTACTCAATATTCAAAGGTTTGTTCAGAAAAGGTATTTTTAAGTAAAGTAATTAAGAATGCAGAAATGTCTGGGGTCAAAGCTACCTATGCAAGATTAATACTATTTAATACCTTACAGAAACCATTTACACCTAAATGGGCAAAAACAATAATCATTAATGCTTTAGGTGATTTTGCAACATCAATAAGTAAAAACCCCAATACATTTCCAGTTCCAGGGAGTATTGATGATTTAAGAACTTTAGCATTAGCACTTGTGGCAGTTGATATGTTTATTGATACGGAAGTTAAACAAAAATCCAAGCTAAAATTGAAAGAAGAGTTTCAAGAATATGATGAAAGTTTGATAGAGGATATTGATAATAGAATTTAATCTTAGAATTTAATCTTAGTAGAAAGATCATATATATGTTTATTAATTTAACCTGTTGTGCTAGCAGATAAGTTTTCATTAAAAGGATATTTATACCATGATTTTAGGCAGTCCTATCCTATTGTCTCATATACTGTTTTTGGAAATTATTATCCGAATACTAATTCTTTAATCTTTGATATTTCTATACCTATATTAAAAAATTTATTTATAAAATAGCAAAGATTATGAGCTAATATTTTATTTGATATTCTTGTGGCAAATCCCCAAGTTGATTTTGTAAGAACCCTCTGCATATTTAATTGCTCGGAGAGCTGAGAAAAAGTAGTTTCTACTCTACGACGAGCCTTGAATATCAACTGCCTAAAAGGTTTTAAAAGTTTAGTTTTACTATTGTTACGATTTATTGTTAAAAGACGAATGTACCTTGTTTCTTTTAATTGCGAAGCAACTTTTTGACCTATATATCCTTTATCACCTATTAGTATATCAATCTCTGAATTAGCTGTGAGTTCCCAGACGACATCTCTGTCATCAATATTTGCTGCTGTTACAGTAAAATCTGTGATATAGCCATCGAGGGCTACTAAAGCATGTAATTTGAATCCATAATATGTTTCTTTTTTCGAAGCGCATCGCCCGTAGGCAGCCTCCGGCTTAAAAGCTTTATGGAAATGAGCTCTCCCAAACTTACACACAGGAATTGGCATACTATCTGCAATTCTCATTCGGTCATATTGATAGTTAAGAAATTTCGTTAACTCTTTACGAATTTCATCAATGACTCGAAATAATGACTTTCTAACTCTATGAAACCTCGGCCTACTACAAAAGTTGGGAAATAAGTCTCGTAGGTTTTTAGAGCAAAATCCAAACCATGCTTTTTCAGAGTCAATGGTTAAGAGTTCACCTACTAAAGAAATCGTAATTATTTCGCTATCAGTCATTACTGATTTAGCGATGTTACGACGATTTTTAATAAATGTTGGAGTTACTTTTTGGTAAAAGTCATCAATTATAACATAAGTGACAACAATAAAATCTTTTAAGTCATTTATTGTTATGGTAGAATCTTTATTAAACTCTGGCATATAGGTTAGCCTCCTATCATTAGATTAGTGGTGTTTTTTAATGATAGGTTAGCAAATATGCTGGAGTTTTTCTATTTGTAAGTATTGCCAGCGTATTTAACTAGCACAACGGGTTAATTTACTCAATACATATAAAGAGTTCGTATTAGTTATATTTTGCTGTGTTTAAATAAAAACCACTGATTAGCATGTTTTTAATTGCTGATCAGTGGTTTTTATTTATAAATGTAGCTACTGATAAAGAATGTAATAAAAATATAGACCAGACAATATACATATTTAGGAATCTTAATTAATCTTGTTAAAAAGCAAGTTATAATCCGTGGATGATATGTTTAACCAAGAAAAATACTCAATTGGAATCTGTTTTACTGAAACCTGAAGTGATAAAGGGGGAATTGTATGAAGGAAGTAGTATTAGAAAAGTTAGATCTATTAGGAGAATCACCTATAGAATTGAATTATAAGAATACAAAAAAAATATATCAATATATGCCTGTACCTAATAATTATAAGATATATTGGGCAGATATGAGCTTTGGTAATAATCCATTAGGAATAGTTATTACTGATAATGGAATAGTTACAAAATACCAACAAAGTGAAAAAGAAATAAATAAAAAAGGTAAGAGTGAAAATGTTAAAAAAGAACTATTTCGGATACTAAGATGGGACCATGTAGAGGTTAATAAATTTCAACTTAAACTACATGAAGGAAGATTAAAAATATATTATCACAGTGATTTGTTAATTGAAATGGACAATAACAATAATGTTGTTAAATATTTTAATGAGATGAAAAAGGAAATAGAAAAATACACTTTAGAATTCAATGATGGATTAAGTTTATTTTCAGATATAAATAAGGAATCAACAAAGGAAGCAATAGATACAGTCATAAAAATAAATAATGACGTAAGTAGCATCGATAGTTTTAAAGGTGATGTCAAAATTCAAACTTACTATTGTGAGAGTGCTGAGAAGTTTATAAATCAATTCTTTAATGAAGAAAATGATTTTTTACTTTGTGATAGTAAGCAAAAGGTGAAAAATATTAGGATTGAAGTTCCTAAAGATATATATATAGAAGTTGTTAAGCTTATGTCAGAAAAGATTAAAGAAGGTATGATTCCAGGGATAACAAGCTCAAAAGAAGCAATTAATATTGTGAGAAAAGGAAAATTAACGTATAGACAGGCAAAAAATATTGCTAAGTCACGTATCTTTAAAGAAATATCATATGATGAAGAGCATGGTACAGTAAATTGTTATTTTGAATTAGGAATGACTTTTTTAGTTGCTTGGAATACTGCTAGGTCAGTAGGGAAAAAAAATGAGGAGGCACTACAATATGCTTTAGCGACTGGGATTGAAGTGTTTGGAATTTCATTTATTGATTCCTTTATAGATGCTCAGATATCGGCTTCTTCAATAAATGAGATAGTAAAAGAACTTAGTGATTATATTGTAGAAAAAATAGGTCATAAAGCAACTCATGCTGTTGTACATTCGATTAGAGAAGTAGCTGGAAAACACTTAATTATTAGAGGTAGCTTAGGAAAACACTTAGTGAAGGTTTTCCGGCTAAATGCAATTGTTCAAGCGTTGACATTTATTATTTTTTCAGTGCCAAATACATATCGAGTACTGAATAAAAGAATATCTGGGAGTCAATACCTTAAAAATATTTCCTCATTAATGGGGGGAATGATAGCAGCTGGATTTGGAGTTTGGGGAGCGTCTTTTGCTACATCAGAGATAGCAATAGATTTGGGAACTACAGCGGAACCAATGGTATCTACTGTTGGGTTTGTCGCAGGGGCAGTTGCTGGAATAACAGGAAGTGATATAACAAAAGTAATAGGTGACTTGATTGTTGAAGATGATAAAGTTAGACTTACTAGAATGTATAATGAAATCATAAATCATTTAATTATTGATTATATGTTAACAGAAAAAGAAATACATTTATTAGTTTCTAGGCTAAATGAAATTGATAATAGAGCAATTAATAAGATGTTTAAGGAGTTGTTGGCAAGTAATAATCAAGAAAATCACATAATTGATTATGTTGATAATTATTTTTACAATATTGTAAAAACACGACCAATGCTACAAGTGCCAAGGGAAGAAGAGATAATTAGTGCACTAAAGCTTATGAAAGTTAATTTTTAGTTAGCTGATGTTAAAAAACTTTGTAATATTAATAAAATTGATGCAATTCCTATAGAATAAACCTAAAATTAGGCTTAATATGGTATAATGGAAGTAAAGAGTAATTTAAAACTTATGAAGGTGAGAGGATAATTACAATGGATGAATATGAAATACTAACTTCTAATGAATATTCAAAAGCTTATTCAGAAAAATCATTTTTTGATAAATTAATAAAAAATGCCAAAAAAGCAGGAATTAAGGTAGTTTATGCTGGTTTGATCCTTTTCTACACAATGAAGAAGCCGTTAACACCTAAGTGGGCAAAAGCAACGATACTAGGTGCATTAGGTTATTTTATATCACCAATCGATGCTATTGTTGATATAACTCCAGTTGCTGGTTATACTGATGATTTAGGTGCTTTAATATTGGCTATTGCGGCAGTTGCTATATTTATTGATGATAAAGTAAAGGATAAAGCAAGAACAAAATTAAGAGAATGGTTTGGTAATTTTGATGATAGTTTATTAGAAGATATAAATAAGAAAATCGATAGTAGTAAATAGATTTTTGCATTTAGAGGAGGGTATCAAGGAATAGTATGCACTTGGGACACCTCCTTCTATATTATGTAATTTTAAAGTTCAGTACTAATTATTCGGATAAAACTTAAAGAGTTTATTGTATTAAATTAATTCTATAATAAATTAGAAAGGGGATATTATGTTTATTAGGACGAATCCTAAAGGGGAGGTATACAGAGATTTAATTGATTTAGCTTTTGAAATTTGCGATACGTTTATTTTAGTAGTCAGAAATGATATAAGTACCACGGAGAATGTAGATTATGTTTTGGAGAAATTAAATCCCTCTTTGAAAGAAGTTAAAAAGCAATTTCAATGGGCAAGTATAATAGTTTGCAGTGATATATCAGCGTCAGTATATTATTATCACACTGATGATAATGCTAAAAAAATATTAAAGGAATCGGCTAATTCTCTTCATCAATGGGTTCAACCAAATTTACCAGAAGATTTATCTTTTATAAAGAATAATGAACTTTGGTTGTCAAATACTGCTCATGAATATGAGAGTTATATTCTAACGGATGATAGTGAGGAAATTTTAAAGATATGGAATATTAAGGGGTTAGATATACAATTCAGCTAAAGGGATAGAAAAATAAATTATACTTTTGATGTTGAAACATCGCTTTCAGAAAAGGTAGATAATATTATTATGCCGCAAATAGCAAAAGTGTCCATAAGGATATGACTAAAGTAGCATTGTTGGACATTTACAGATATACATTTAGATAGGTGGTGGGGCTATGTTAAGATTAAGACCGTATAAAATAAGCGATGCGAAGTATATGATTAATTGGATAAAGGATGAAAAAACTTTTGCTAAGTGGTGTGCAAATTTAATTCCTTATCCATTAACAGAAGAAGTATTACATGAATATAGAAATAAATACGAAGATGATACGGAAAAATTTCTGTTTACTGCAATAAATGAAATAGGAACTCCTTTAGGTCATTTTTTAATGAAAATGGTTGATAATGAAGAACGGGTTCATTTATGTTTTGTCATAGTTGATTCTTCAAAAAGAAATAAAGGATATGGCAAAGAAATGCTTAAGTTAGCAATAACATATGCTTTTAAAATATTGAAAGTTTCAAAGGTAACATTGTCTGTGTTTGATAACAATCCTATAGCGTATAATTGTTATAAAGCTCTTGGATTTATTGAAGAACCAGGTAAAGAAAAAGAATTTTTGTATAAGGATGAGGCTTGGAATACATATTATATGTCTTTAAGTGCCAAATGAATAGATGTAGTAGAATGTTACAACAAATAAAAGATGAGTAAAAAACTATTTAATAACTTGAAAAGATATAAATATTCAAAAGCTATTTAATTAACATATTTTAGTGTTAATTAAATAGCTTTTATTTTAGAAAAATAAAGCTGTACGTTTATAATACAAGGGTTAATAAATTTTAGAATAGAGTTACAGCAGTATTATTGATAAATTTTATTAGACTGATACATTTCATACTCTCACAATATAAAACATATAGAATATTATATAACGTAAGGAGGCGGTAAAGTGGAGAATGATTTTTTGAAAGGTATAGACTCCTTATTTGATAATAATAAAGAAATTATCAATAAGTTAGAGGAAGAAAAAAGAATATTAGAGAGCCTATTCTTAGATAATCGCATTCCAGAAGAACTAAAGAAAGATATTTTGGAACCGTATAGTGCTCTTGCTGAAGTTATTGATAAGCGAGTGGAGATATACAGATCATTAAAGCAAGTAAAGGAAATTCCTAATTTGGTAGGACTTTTATACAATGAAGCAAAGCAGAAATATACAAATAGTATATTAAAAAATCTTCAACACTTATCTGAAAAAAGAGGAATTAATATAATATGTTTTACTCTATCAAATGTTAATATTCAAGAAAATTTAGTCGAAGGGTTGTTAGTTGTAGGTTCTTTAATAACACATCAGACCGTTTCCATACCAGGGTGCATTTTTAATATAGGTCAGTTTTTTAAAGTTACAAATATTAATAAAGTTAAGCAATTATATCAGCTATATGGAGTGAAGGTTATAAACTCTGTAAATATTTTTAATCAAGCCGTTGTTTTTGATGTTTTGTCTGCAGTACCAGCTATTAAAGAATGTATTCCTCAAGTTTCATCTCTTACACCTTCAATAATGACAAAATATCTTGAAACTTCGGATACTCTATTTTTGTTACCAGAAAGAGGTCTATATAATAGACCAGCTGTAAAAGTTCAAAAATATTCTTCAAGCAAAAGGAGTAACTGTAGTATAGAAACGGGTGGTAATATTCAATACTGTAGTGAGAAAAATTTATATACTTATGTAAAGAAAATGATAGGTAGTAAAAAGTATTTAGCAATACAAGGGAAGAAAACTTTGCTTTGGAATGGATCGCCTTTAGAAGCAAGAGTATATATTCAGAAGGGTATAACTGGAAAATGGAGTGTTACAGAAATCATTGCAAAAAATGAAATATTTCTTAAAGATTCCACGTATAAATCCACAGTTGATGAATTTGAGAAAACGCTTATAGATATTGTTCCAGATAAAATAGAGGATATAATGCAGAGTTTACAAAATTATTCTCTTAATATATGTTCCTATTTGGATTATTATTTTATATATCTTGGAAGTTGTATTTTAGATTTTGTTATAGATGAGAAATGTAAACCTTTTCTATTGAACTTTGGCGGATGGGATCTAAAGGATTATCTTTTTAGATTAAATGGCAAACAGAGTTGGGAGAAGTATCTTTTAAATTCTGTTGATTACTTGGTATATCTTAATGAAAGCGAGAATCAGGATGGAAGCATTATATGATATGGATAAAAGTTATAAAACAAGATATTTCTGATGATACTATATATCTTCCAAAAAAAGTAGCAGAGAAACTTCCAAAAGAAGTAACACTTCAATTTGGATTAAAAGAAATTAAGGTTAACCTCTGCGAAATAGAAAAGTCTTCTATAGATAAAAAAAACTCTTTTGAAGATTCTATTGAAGTTCTATGTGGGAAAGACATAATACAAAAATTATATATAAAAGAAAGCCTGATTTACCAAATGATATATAAGGATGAAACTTTGTATATTGGACCGGTGATAGGTCTTTTGCTTGGTGAACAAAGTTATTATTATCATAATAGAAATATGCAAGGCTTTACTAGAGGAATGGATATTTATAATGAAATTGGAGGACTGTTTATTGCATTCAAAGATATATCTATTGATTGGAATAGTATGGTTATAAATGGTCTTTACTATGATAATGAGGTTATGGAGTGGAGATATGGAACGCTACCGTTTCCTTCAGTGGTTTTTAGGAGGGCTTTTTATACAAGTCAGAAGGTTGTAGATGAATTAAAGCGTCTTACAGGAAATAGAGTATTTAATTCTACAAGGTTTGATAAATGGGAGATGCATAAGATATTAGAAAGACATAAGAATTTTCAGGAATATCTTCCCGAAACTAAGGAACTTATAGACATTAAGTTTTTTCATAATTTTATGAATAAATATAGCGATGTTATTTTAAAGCCAGCAGGGTTATCAAGGGGAAGAGGAATATGTTTTGTACACAGAATTAATGATAATTTTGGTATATACGATTATAGAATTTCTGATAATCCAAGGTTTTATATAGTGGACAAAACTAGTGCTGATGAATTCATTGAAAATAATTTTATTCAGAAGAATTATATTATTCAAGAACAAGTTAAATTAGCTACAATAAACGGTGCGCCTTTTGATATTCGTATTGTAATTGGAAAAAATGAGGATAAGCGTTGGCGCTGTAGAGGCATAGAATGTAGAAAAGCAGGGGCAAAAAATAAGATAACTAATATCTCCAGAGGGGGCCAAGCACTGAGTATTAATAATGCTATGAGGCTTGCATTTGGCCCTTGTATTG